>NZ_WBKL01000060.1:0-2038 GCF_015714705.1 Nostoc sp. NZL
TTTTGAACCAGCCGAGGCCAGACGGATTGCCACAAAATTAGAAATTCACTATACACCTAAACATGGGAGTTGGTTAAATATGGTTGAATCAGAGCTATCTGTACTTGTCCGTCAATGTCTCCAACGAAGAATTCCGAATATTGAAACTTTAGAAAAACAGGTCTCGGCTTGGGAGTGCGATCGCAATATTAATCAAGTTCGTGTAGATTGGCGTTTTCGTACAGAAGATGCCAGAGTTAAGCTGTCAAAGATTTATCCAACCCCGCAAAATTAATGGGACAGACCACTACTAGTCTGTCCCATTAGTTTTGAGGGGGTTGAGAAACGAACCGCAAAGGACGCAAAGAGCGCAAAGGAAGAAAAATTAAGAATGATTTTACCGATCATATTTAATGAGACAGACCACTACCCATTAGAAGGAGAAGCAGAATGTTTATCTGCGTTATTGCAGACTACGGTACAGGAGATCCGGCATTTACAGAAGTCACACAACGTCTGCTGATGGCTTTTCCCCAAGCCCAAATTCATTTGCTTTCGGTTCCAGCATTCAGTACATTGGCAACGGGTTTTTGGATTGCCCAACTGGGACTCAACCCAGGCCCTAGCGATCGCTTAATTTATCACAACTGTGCGCCTCGTCAAGATGATCCCGAAGCCCGTCGAGACAATGAAGGTGAAGGACTAACTTATGCCCTTTTATCCAATGGTGTAAAAGTAGTGGGTGTGAATGCAGGCTACACCCTCTCGTTTATCAAAGAGTATACAAAGGAGTTACGAGTGGTCAACGTTTCTCGTGGTGGATCGCAATTTCGCTCACGGGATGTGTTTCCTCCGGCTGCGGCTGCCATTATGAGTGAAGATTTTAGCCTTCTGGGAGATAGCCTTAAGAGTGAGCAAATCCCAGATGTTCCACCAGATCGAATTGCCTGGATTGATGGCTACGGCAATATTAAAACAACTATTGGGGCCCATACACTGAAGTTGGAGCCTCAAACCAAGATCGTGATCCGGATTGGAGATGTAGTGAGTGATGCAGTGTATTCTGATGGCAGCTTCAAGGTGTCTGAAGGAACTTTGGCCTTTGCTCCTGGTAGTTCCGGTTGGTCAAGAGGCGATTCAGGAGAACCATTGCGCTTCCTAGAGTTGTTTCTGCGAGGAGGGAGTGCTTGGGAGCGCTTTGGTCGTCCCCGTGTGAATCAGCAAGTAACTCGAATTGCCTAAAATCGGTTAGTCGGCTTCTGTCTATGGCTGAGTGCGGGCTGGCTTTACTTGAGTTACCCTCACTAAAAGCGATTAGATTTGTGCCACACCGCTATCGACGAACAATTCGATGCCAGTAATATAACTGCTGTCGTCCGAAGCCAGGAACACGACAGCTTTTGCTCTTGTTTTAAACCCTTGCTCTAAGTGCGTTGGCGCAGCCCACCGCAGTTCTCGATAACTTTCTTAACTGAACCGTTTTGGTTCACCCCGTTGTAGCGACTGCCGTTACTTAATGTCACATTTATTGAAGTTCAAAACAGTAATTGCCGGCAGACAAAGAGTTAAACGCCAAAATATAGAAAAAAAATTAAGAATGTGATTAAATATCATAGCAATCATTTTAGTGTGGCATCTCTAGCTCACAATAAAAAGAAAGCGATTCAGGAGTTGAGTGAGCAGTTTATGCTCTATCCTGGCAACAGGAGCATACTCCAGGTGTACTACCAGCAGTAGCAACAAGAGTAGTGGTGCATTCCAACATGGGTAGGAAATGCTAGGGCAATGTTTAAGCACGAGCCGCTACGTGTCTAAGCCTAAAAAAAACCCCCAGTGGGTGTTAGCCAACCAGGGGAGTTAGTTATCAGGGTGCATCTACCAATTAAATATTCTCAGGGTGAACACCATACTCCGGATAAATTTGTACAAAGATCAGTTATTTTTTTAAATAAAAAACCCCAGTTGGTGTTAGCCTACTAGGGGAGTTAGTTATCAGGGTGCATCTACCAATTAAATATTCTCAGGGTGAACACCATACTCCGGATAAATTTGTACAAAG
>NZ_WBKL01000157.1:0-1540 GCF_015714705.1 Nostoc sp. NZL
CAATCAGACACCCCTTTTTTTCTTGATCATTCCCCATCTAATCTCTATTTGATAATGATAATCGAATAGGGGGAGGTGGGAGAGAAACGAGCGACGCTCGTTTCTCTCCCACCCTTTTTATGATTATCATTATTGTATTGTTTTCTGAATAGGTATACTACACAATAATTGTTAAAGGTCAGGATGCTTTAAGGCTGACAAGATAATATTTTTAACCTCTAATTTCTTTTGATTTGCGTTCTCTCCTATCGCTTTTAGTCTAAACTCCAGGTTTAAGCCAAGCCTCTAACTCAGTTTCTGTAAAACTTCCTGGCAAACTTTTTTCAATCAGTAGATCATATGGACGTTTGGTAATTTCAGGATGAAGCTCCCATTCTGGGCTTCCCTTTTTAAAAATGGCAGAGTTTTCTGGTGGCTGTGTATGTCTTACGATAATTACAGGTATACCTTGCTCATTAGCAACATTCATCACTTGAAGAATATTATCTAGGCTTCCTGATGGATAGGTTATTGGAAGTTTTCCAGTGAAGTATTCATTCTGAACATCGATTACTAATAAGGCTCGTTTCATCTTGATTATTCTCCTTACTAACTTATAAAAACCGATTGTGATAATTGAGAGTGCAAATTACCCATTGGGTTGAGTGAAACATCTGAAAATAGGTCAAGCTGATTCTATATCCCTGATGTTTGTGGTGAGTATAAAAGCTTTACTAAACAAATATTTTTATCTCAGTATGCTTTAAAAATTCAAGTCGAATTCCCATATAACTAGTAATAACAAATAATTTTTTGTATTTCAGATTACTAATTAATTTAATATTTATCCAGTCTTTGGTTAGAAGTGTAGTGAAGTATTCGTTCTTATTATTGAATTGTAAGACAAATTTTTAACTTGTGATTCTATACAGGAGTTTCCAAACGCAACGCATAAAAATAAATTCTCGTTTAGCCACGCCAGTTCAACTTACATTCACTAATTCATTACAGAGTGCGATATGCAGAAACCAAACGACCAAAAAGGCTATTTTCTTAAGTACCTTTCCCTTGCTCCTGTTCTTGCTGTTATTTCAATATCAGTTGCCTTCTCTACCTGGGCGATTTTTAATTATTTTTTCCCCGATCTTCTTTTCCATCCTATGCCATGACATGAGCGGTGATGATGTAAAAGCGTTGTCATCAATGTTGATACTAAAAAGCGCTCTCCCAATTTGGGAGAGCGCTTTATTATTTAGTTAATGCTTCAAAATTAACCGTTGATAGCAGGAGCAGTCAGAGCGACAGGAGCAACATCACCAGCAGCCAAATCTAAGGGGAAGTTGTGAGCGTTACGCTCGTGCATTACTTCCATACCCAGGTTAGCCCGGTTGATTACATCAGCCCAAGTGCTGATAACGCGACCTTGAGAATCAATGATTGATTGGTTGAAGTTGAAACCGTTCAAGTTGAACGCCATTGTGCTTACACCCAAGGCGGTGAACCAGATGCCGATTACAGGCCATGCTGCTAGGAAGAAGTGCAGTGAACGGCTGTTGTTGAA
>NZ_WBKL01000217.1:0-29055 GCF_015714705.1 Nostoc sp. NZL
TCCTCTACCTTGGCAGAAGCCTCTCGAAAAATTAACCCCTGGAAGAGTTGCTCAAGCTATGGGTGGAGTTTTTGCGGTGATTGGTACTCCAGCCCAACCACCCAAATCTCGCGGAAAGTCTCCAGGCTGGAAGACGGATCAACCACGTAAACGTAGAATTCGCTACCCCATAGTTAAAAAAACTACAACCAAGCCCCGCAAAGAGCAATCAGAATCTGCTTAGTAGTGTAGATTTTCATCTCTGAAGTCTGTTTCTTTTCAACTCAGCGTTGCTGAGTCTTTTCTTGTTGCCTAGTCTAAACTCCAGTAGAAACGTAGCACTGCTACGTCTTTTTTTAGATATATCTATTGACATTAACACAAAAGTGTGTACTCTCTATGTAGAGCATTAGTGTTCAAATAATATGAAAAACGAAATAAACTTGCCGTCATTTGAACATTCACTTTAAGCTTTGTGTCAAAATAGCTAATATTGGTCTGTTACTGAAAATTTGTTTAAATAAATTATCATCATATAGTAAGAACATTTAAACAATAGATGAAACTTGCATTCAACTAATTCTTTTTCCGAAGTATATAGAATTTTTACGTAAATAGTAAAAAAACAGTATTTTATTTAAATTTTATTAAGTATTTATAGAAATTTATATGGCTGAGGCGTTTATTTCCTACTCTCGCAAAGATAAAGAGTTCGTCAAAAGGCTTTATGAAGCGCTCAAGCAACAGAAGCTAGATATCTGGGTGGACTGGGAAGGAATTCCACCCACGGCAGATTGGCGGAAAGAAATTTATGAAGGAATTGAAGCCGCTGATAATTTTATCTTTATTATTAGTCCAAATTCAGTCGTTTCTGAAGTCTGCCGTGAAGAGATTGCACACGCCCTAAAGCACAATAAACGTTTAGTGCCAATCGTGTGGCAGTATGCTGAAGGTATTGATCCCGAATTAGCCAAAATTAACTATATTTTCTTCCAAGAAAGTAATGATTTTGAGCAAGCCTTTCAATCATTACTCAAAGCACTTGATACTGACCTAGCTCATGTTAAACAGCATACCCGCTTACTCATGGGAGCCTTGGAGTGGGATCAGAAAAAACGCAACAATAGTTATTTGCTACAAGGTAGTGAACTAGAAGAAGCAGAGCAATGGTTCACTCAAGGAGCAGGAAAAGAACCCTTGATCGCACCACTCCAACAAGAGTACATTGTTGAAAGTCGCAAAGCCCAAAGGGCGCGTTACAGAACAAAAGTAATTGCTCTGACTTCAGGGTTTGTGATTTCAACAGGATTGGCTATTGTTGCAGCAATTGGCTGGAAGCAGGCTGATCACTTGCGGATAGAAGCACAAAAATCGGAACTCCGAGCCTTAATTTCAGCATCTGATGCACGTTTTACCTCGAATAGAAATACGATTGATGCCTTGATAGAAGGTTTAAAAGTCGGACAGAAACTCAAAGAACTAGATACAGCCAAAGCCAATATTCCAACTCAGGAACGGGCAGAAGTGATGGCCGTGCTGGGACAGGCGGTTTACTGGGTAAGAGAACGCGACCGCCTCCAGGGACACAGCGATTATATCCAAAGCGTTAGTTTCAGTCCCGATGGAGAAGCGATCGCTACCGCTAGTGGAGACAACACGGTAAAACTTTGGAATAAACAGGGTCTTTTGCAGAAAACTTTAAAAGGACACCTAGATCAAGTAGTTAATGTAAGTTTCAGTCCTAATAGTCAAATTCTTGCTTCTGCCAGTTTAGACGGAACAGTGAAACTCTGGAAACAGGATGGCAAGGAACCTAAAACCTTTAAAAAGCTGAATACTAAAATTCGATCTGTGAGTTTCAGTCATGATGGCAAGATTCTTGCCTCTGGTGGTGACGACAATATAGTGAGACTTTGGAACATACAGGGTCAGGAACTCAAAATGCTCAAGGGGCATACAGGCACTATCTACAGTTTGAGTTTCAGCCACAACGATCAAATCCTTGCTTCTGCCAGTTTAGACGGAACGGTGAAACTGTGGAACAAAGACGGTAAAGAACTTAAGACCCTAGAAGAACATAATAATACAGTGACTAGCGTGAGCTTCAGTTCTGACAATATCCTTGCCTCTGCCAGTTTAGATAGAACGGTGAAACTTTGGAATACTGAAGGGAAATTGCTTTCAACTTTTAAGAAATTAGAGGCACAAAGTAGTCGGATCTACAGCGTCAGTTTCAGTCCCGATGGTCAGACCCTTGCCACGGGTAATGATGATAATAGCGTGACACTCTGGCAGAAAAATGGCCAAGAACTTACTACCTTTACAGGACATAGTAGTAAAGTCAATCAAGTTACTTTCAGCCCCGATGGTCGTACCCTTGCATCTGCTAGTCAAGATAAGTCAGTGAAACTGTGGCAAATTGACCGCCCTTGGCAGACTATTCTCACTGGACATCAGGCTGGTGTCAATCGCGTAAACTTCTCAGCCGACGGGAAAGCGATCGCTACCGCCAGTGATGACAAGACGGTGAAACTCTGGAATCAGCAGGGTAAGCAGATCAAATCACTTCCGGTAAATGACTACACAATCTGGGATGTGAATTTTAGTCCAGATGGTCAGATAATTGCCGTCGTTAGTTCTGACGAAGGGGTGGTGAGACTGTGGAATCGTCAGGGTCAGCTACTCAAGACTTTAAAGCATGGCGATCGCATTCGCATTCATAGTGTGAGTTTCAGCCCAGACAGCAAAATGATTGCCACCACTAGTCAAGATAGAACAGTGAAACTTTGGAATCGCCAGGGTCAGTTGCTTAACACCTTAAAACATAGCGCCACTGTCTATAGCGTCAGTTTTAGTCCAGACGACAAGATGATTGCCACTGGTAGTAATGACGGGGAAGTGAAACTCTGGAATCGGCAAGGTCAGTTACTCAAGATTTTAAAGCATGGTGCTTCTGTCTACAGCGTCAGTTTTAGCCCGGATAGTCAGACCCTTGCCAGTGCTGGTGCAGATAATAGAGTAAAACTTTGGCAGCTTGATGGTGGTGCGATCGCTAGTCTTAATGGGCATAGTGCTGCAATCTGGCAAGTAACTTTCAGCCCTGACGGCAAGATGATTGCCACTGCTAGTGATGACGGAACAGTGAAACTTTGGCACAAAGACCGGACTTTGATTATTACTCTTACTGGCCATAGTGGTGAGGTCAATGGGATCAGTTTCAGCCCTGACAGCAAGACTCTCGTTTCTGGCAGTAAAGATGGTACAGCTATTTTGTGGAATGTGGAAAATCTCACCCTAGATAATTTGATGGGACGTGGGTGCGATTGGCTGCATGATTATCTGAAGAATAACCCGAATGTGAGTCAAAGCGATCGCAATCTGTGTGATGGAGTTCAAACTCAGGCTAAATATTGATTTCGACCATTTTCACTATTATTTCAGGTAGTCAAATGCTTCAAGAAAAGTAATAAATTTTAACTACTTTTTTGCATAAAAAAAACCAAAACCATAGATAAGCATAACAGCATAAATCTCAGAGGACATCACTGTGTATAAAAAATCAACAGGCTGGATACCAGACTACCCCGATTTTAGAGACTACCGCATGGACGAAATCAATCAAAAGTTAATGATCACAGTCCAAGATATACAGATAAATAATGATAATGATTCCCAAAACAGTATAGAAGAATTGTTTGAGTTATTAAAATTAATAAAAAATGGACTAAATCCAACTCTCGAAGAGACACTTGCCTCAAAGTTCAACAATTTTCAGCAAAAGATAAATAAAGGTTTCAAATTAGTCAATGCTAAAGCTCTTAAAGAACAGATATTTTTAGCTCATGGTTGTGCAGGGCAAGAAGTCTATAATCTTCAACAGAAGTTGCTGGAATTTACCAAATATCAGCATATTTTTGGAACTGAGGGACAAAAAATTAGTAAATTTGTAGATGATTTTTCAAAATCAGATTATCTGGAATATGGTTATTTTGGTGAAATTACAAAGGAGGCAGTAAAACTATTCAAGAGTATTTTTGGTCTCTCAATTGTCTCAGATGACAGTATTGATAGGGCTAACACTGATGACAAGGTTGATAGTGTTGTAGATCAAGTAACACTCTATACTTTAAACCAAGTTTTAGAAATCTTAAAACTTCAAAAAACAGAAGAAACTTCTAAAGCTAAAAGCACGGAAAAAACAATTAAAAAACTTGGAATGTTTGATCCAGAAATTAAAGAAATTCAAATAAAACTGAATAAACTAGGCTATCTCAAAAATTTAGGAGAAAATAACGGGGCAATAAAAGGATTCTTTGACTATCTAACAGAGGATGCAGTTCAAGAATTTCAAAGACAATATCATCCTTCAAAGGTTGATCGTGTTGATGGGATAGTTGACGAAAAGACAAAGAGAATCCTAGATGATCTATATAATGCACAAGCAAAACAATCTTTCGGTAATGATAAACTTAAAAAAGTACAGCAGCTTTTATGTGAGTTAGGAGAATTTGATGGACAAGTAACAGGGTATTCTAGTCGACAGACAAATACAGCTATAAAATCATTTAAAACTAGATATGAAATAGAAAGAGATGATGTTTATTTGACAAAAACCTTACAAGTATTAAGTGACTTAGTTGCGCTCAAAAAACAACAGCAACGGGAAGTTTTACCTGCATCCTCAACAATACCTATAACCCTTTATGAAATAATCTTAAGGGTTTTTGAAATTTCTGAATTGAAAACTGAACATTTTGTTAATGAAAAAATAATTCCAGAAGTTACGGATACTGATACGTCTGATCTCGCCAAACACCGAGGTGCGTTGAAACGAGCAATTGATATGATAGTTAAATTGGTTGCTCAACTAATTTCTCCTTTAGCTAAACATAGAAATCTTGAAAAAGCTGTAAGAGACGTATTAGATAAGCTAGATCAATGGTTCGATAAATCTGAATACGTTAACTATATTCGTCAAGAAAATAATCAACAAGAGAATAATAAATCAGGTATTAATGCTGAAAAGAATAAATCTTCTCAGCAAAAGTTGTGGGAAAAATCTAGTATTTTTTCTCAAGCAGAACAGGAAACAAACTTATTTAAAGACTGGGATTTAAATCCAGTGTCTTTATATATAGCTATTTCAGCAATTTTAAATTTCAAAGAATCCCTGAGTAATATTGATATAACAATTCCCGATCAAGCTTGCCTTGATAAAGATAGAAAAAAGAAATTAGCTACATCTTTAAAAAAGATAGATGATATATTCAAATCTATCAAAGATTTAGAAGTAACTATCAAGAATTTAGAAATTAGTCTGAATTATAATCCTCAAGTTCAGGGAGAAAATAATTCAAAAACTCAACCGAATAATCAGAGAACAGTTATCCAAATATTACCCGAGCGTCAAGATTATCCAAAGCATTTGGAGAAAAGTCTAGAGTTTCAAAGTGATTTACAACTTCCGTTAGAAGGACATTTACAAAAATGTGTAAAACAAAAACAAGAAAATAGCAAGAATGTAACTGTATATTTATTAATGCCAGAATTTGTAGATTTAACCTTCTGGTGTTCCCCAATTGAAGACCAAGGCTCATTGGATTCATGTACGGCACATGCCGGTGTTGCTTTAATGGAGTACTTTGAGAAAAGAAGTTTTGATAGATATGTCGATGCTTCTCGGCTCTTTCTTTACAAAGCAACACTCAATCTCATGCATCGTCAAGACGATGCAGGAGCATCTCTTCGGGAAACCATGCGGGCAATGGCATTATTTGGCGTGCCTCCAGAAGAGTATTGGCCCTATCAAGAAGACAAGTTTGATGAGGAACCAACCCCTTTTTGCTACTCTTTTGGTCAAAGTTATCAAGCGCTGAAATACTTCCGTCTAAATCCCTTAGGCACTACAGGAAATATACTGTTATTCCGAATTAAAACAGCTTTAGCCGCTGGTTTTCCCTGCGCCTTTGGGTTTACTATGTATTATTCAATCGAGGATCTAAACCCAAGTGGGTATATTCCATACCCAGTTAAAAACGATAAGGTAAAAGGAGGTCATGCTGTTGTTGCAGTTGGCTACGACGACCATAAAGTAATAGAGAACGCTGATGGTAGTAGATGCTCACAAGGAGCATTGCTAATCAGAAACTGTTGGGGAACCCGTTGGGGTGAAGGGGGCTATGGTTGGCTTCCTTATGACTACGTATTGGAAGGATTGACAAATGATTGGTGGTCGCTGCTTAAGTCTAAGTGGTTTGAGACAGGACACTTCGGGTTAGGAGCAAACGATTGGGTGTCTAATTTGGGGGGAGGGCCTACAGATAATACACCAAAAGAGAACTCTAAGCCGCCTAGAAATTAGGGCAAACGCACGTAGTTTTAGCAAACCCTTGGTGATAAGGATATTGATGAAAAAAATCACCTAAAAGATGAGAGGAAAATAACTTATGTCCGATTTAATTAACAAACAAATCATCCTCAAAAGTCGTCCAGTCGGCGAACCAAAAGAGAGTGATTTTGCTCTAGTAGAAACACCAACTCCCGAACCAGGTGAAGGCGAAATTCTTAGCCGTACCATTTATCTATCTCTCGACCCTTATATGCGTGGTCGCATTAGTGGAGGCCAGTCTTATGCTGCACCGGTAGAATTAGGTTCAGTTATTGTCGGTGGTACAGTTAGCCAAGTAATTAAATCAAATCATCCTCAATTTCAAGTAGGAGATTTTGTTCTTAATAGTAACGGTTGGCAAACTTATGCTGTATCAAAGGGTGAGACACTGCGTAAACTTGATCCTGCTCAAGCACCTTTATCCTATAGTTTAGGTGTACTAGGTATGCCTGGCTTGACTGCTTATGCTGCTCTGCTTGATATCGGTCAACCTAAAGAAGGTGAAACTGTTGTGGTTTCAGCTGCTTCTGGTGCTGTCGGTGCAGTAGTAGGTCAAATTGCCAAAATTAAAGGTGCGCGAGTAGTGGGAATTGTCGGGAGTGACGATAAGCGGGATTATATAGTTAAGGAATTAGGTTTTGATGTTGGCATTAACCGCAAAACTCAAGAACTTGATTCAGCGCTCAAAGAAGCTGCTCCTAATGGCATTGATGTTTACTATGACAATACAGCAGGTGTGATTTTAGAAACTGTCTTGCAGCAGATAAACCTTGGGGCAAGAATTCCACTAGTAGGTTTGATTTCAGAATATAACGCCACATCTACTCCACCAGGGCCTAATTTAATGCCACTACTAATCAAACGGGCTTTAATCAAAGGTTTCTTAGTTAGCGATTACCAACATCGGTTTAATGATTTTTTGCGTGATCTTACTGGATGGTTGCAGTCTGGTCAACTCAAGTATAAAGAAGATGTAGTTATTGGTTTAGAGAACGCTCCTAGTGCATTCATCGGTTTACTTCGAGGTGATAATTTTGGCAAGTTGATTGTTAAAGTCAATGACGATCCAACAGCAGCTTAATCGGTTCTTAAATTGGGTATGTGGTACGTTGAGACTCCAATTATTTCCAAATGAGCGAAAATTCTGGCACACCATTGGATAAAAGGGAGCAAATTGTTGAAAATCAGCGTCAGGAGTAGATAATTCAACTAAAGTTTTAGGTGTAACTAGATGCAAAAAGGTTTTAGGAGTAAGCTGCCACTACTGCTGACATTCTGCTTTAACCCTTTGAATTGTCACTTGTAGAACAGGGAACAGATTTTTTACCCGACCAATCTGTAAGAGTATTTTCATCTTTATAATGCCGGGGTGTTTGCAGCAGCAAGTTCCAAGCCTCGCTAGCATCCAATAAATTAAACTGTTCAGAATAGTGAGTTTCCAACAAATCTCTAACTATGAAGTAATAGTCAGAGTTCATTCCTGGAAAAATATGATGTTCAGTATGGTGAGAGAAATTTAAATGCAACAGGTCAAAGAATTTATAAACCCGGAGAGACATACTATTAATAAGTGGATCATTAACGCTGGTCATTCTACAAAGCAAATGATTGGTATAAATGTAAAAAATTATCCCACCATAGCCAATTCCAATAGGTAAAAAGTAACCAAGTATGAGTTTAAGGGGTTCAAATTGAAGATAGATTAGGATGCTTAAATGAATCATGATCATCATCAATAATTCCCCTGCGATCGCACGACGATCTTTAGGACTAACTGTAAATGCAGCAGGAACATAATCGACGGATTCACTATTAAAAAATAGCACAGATGTGAGATTGCGAAAAGTATGTACTCCCCAAGCTGAAGTCAATCCGACTGTGAACCATATAGGATTGACTTCACTAGAAGGCACAAATAAGTCCTGAATCCATTTTCCCCAGGTTGAAGACTGTTCGTATAAATAATTACGATCCGGGTCGCTCAAATCATTAGTGTGATTATGATGTACTCGGTTATGAACTGCTTTCCACAATGTTGGTGGCATCCACAACATTGTTAGCCCTAGAAAGCTAATGATATAGGTTAACCGGGCGTTTTTAATCACGCTACCATGCATCAGATCGTGGGAGCTAAATAGTAAGACAACCACGCTATTACCCATAATGATGCTTAGAGGTAGATAAAGCCATAAAAGAGATGGCGACCAACAATCTAACCGAGCCGCTATCATCCAGCCTAATATTAAAATTGTCAGATTAATGAACAAGATAATTAACTTGCTTGGATCTGGGATAAATGCTTCGGGTGGAATCAGGGAACGTAGTTCTTTTGCATATATTTTCTGGTGAATCAGTGTTTGATCAGTACTAACATTCATAAATCTTTGTTACCTAGAGAATTGAACTAAATACAGGTTTGGGGTAAATCGTAGCGTTTTTAAACGCAGAGAAATGCAGAGTCTTTCGTAATTTTATACATTACGGACTTATGAAAGCCTATACTATAGCAATTCCAAAAGCTAACTGCTCTCCAAGACTTCGCCAAAAAAGAAGATGGAGAGATAGGACTGATGTAAAAGTTAACTATAGAAGGACAAGCAAGGGAGCAAGAGAAGCAGTTCTTCAGCAATAAAAGAATGAAAAACAATCTTTTATTGGCTTTGAAGTTACTTCTGTTTTCTAGCAATCAGTAAACTTTGCTGTTTTAGGCTCTTATTGTTCTAACATTTGGAAGAATCGGGTGAAGTAATCTGGAAAGGTTTTCGCTGTACAACCAGGATCTTTAATCACAATTCCTGGAACCTTCAAACCTGTGACAGCAAAAGCCATCGCCATTCGATGATCGTGATAGGTTTCAATCGCCGCCGGAGTAATGGGACCAGGCTCAATTTTCAGTCTATCTGCGAATTCTTCAACCTTGACTCCTAGCCGACGCAACTCTGTGACTACAGCTTTAATCCGATCGGTTTCTTTATATCGAATATGTTCCACATTCCGAATGGTAATCGGTGAACTGGCAAAAGGCGCGATCGCTCCTAATGTTTGCACCAAATCTGATATATCATTCATATCAATGTCGATGCCTTGCAATTGCTTCGGCCCTGTCACTTCGGTGTAATCATCCGAATCCTTAATTTGGCAACCCATCTGTTCCAAAACATTCAGCCACAGAATATCACCCTGACAAGATTGTTTGGTCAAATGTTTGACGCGCACCCGTCCACCCGTGACGGCGGCGGCGGCAAAAAAGTAAGAAGCATTTGACGCATCAGGTTCTACTGTGTAATGTCGAGCTTGGTAACGTTGACCGGCTTTGATCTGAAATTGATTATCGCCGATTTGAATCACCTCCACGCCAAAATCTGCCATCAGACGACAGGTCATTTTAACGTAAGATTGAGAAACTAATGTCCCCTCAACTTCAATGCTGGTATCTTGTTGAGCATAGGGCGCAATCATCAGTAATGCCGAAAGTTGCTGACTTGTTTGATTTGCTTTCAACCGAAAATTTCCGCCAGCGAATCCCTGACTATAGATGGTGTAGGGCATAAACCCAGAGTTTCCCTCAAAGTTTATGGTTGCTCCACCCGTTTGCAGCACCGTCAACAAGTCGCCCATCGGCCGTTCTCGCATTCTGGGAACGCCATCTAGGCGATATTCGCCGTTCCCCAGTGCCACCAACGCCGAGATAAACCGTGCTGCTGTACCTGCCAAACCCACAAATAAATCTGCCTGTTTAGCTGGAATGTCGCCTCCCCTTCCCGCCACTTGGATCTGTGCCAGATCAGGATTCAGTGTAATAGGAATGCCCAATTGCTCTACGCATTTGGCAAAATACTCGCTGTCTTCACTAAATAAGGCATTTTCTAAAACGGAGTCACCTTGTGCCAAAGCAGCAACAAGCAACGCCCGATTGGTAAGACTTTTAGAACCGGGAATTTCTACCGTGGCATCCACTGGCCGATTTAGAGCAGGAATTGCAATGGTATCCACGTTAAACCTCTACGTAGGCGGTTAGCTACAACTTTATATATTCCCATATTGTAACCAAATTCGTAATTCGTAATTCGTAATTCGTAGTTGAGTGAAAAATCTGACTTTGCTTTTGGGAATACTTGATTTATTCACTTGACTAATCTAGAACCCAGGCATTATCAATATGAAATGGATTAAACCATCTCTATATTTTCTAGCCTTTTCCTTACCTTTGTGTTTGCTTTCTGCTTTCACAGCACAGGTACAGGCTCAGTCGGATCATTCCAATAAAACTTGGCAAATTAGTCAGACATTTAAGCCGCCACAGCGGGGAAAACCTCCTGCAAGTGCTGGTGGTTCTACCCGTGGTGGCTCTTGCATAACAGGGAAAAAACTAATAACTCCCTTAATACCTCCAGATAAATTAGGGCTGACATTTGCTCAACGTCCAACATTTTTCTGGTATGTACCTGCATCTAAAGTCAAAACAGCCAAGTTTCTGCTTTTAGCTGAAGACCAGAACGTATTTTATGAAACATCTTTTCCACTACCGAACAAACCAGGAATTGTTGGCTTCAAACTTCCTGACAGTGCCCCTGCACTTGCTGTAGGTAAAACTTATCATTGGTATCTAACAATTGTTTGTGATGCTCAAGACTCCAGTGAAAATCCCACTGTAGATGGTTGGGTGGAACGCACTCAACCAGGATCACCCTTGTCGGAGGCGTTAGCAAAAGCAAATTTGTACAAGTTGCCCAGCATCTATGCAGAAGCTGGGATTTGGCATGAGGCGCTGACTAGTTTGGTACAGCTGCGCCGGACTGAGCCGAATAATTTAAAAGCAAGGCTGGATTGGAGACAATTTTTCAAGTCAGTAGGTTTGAGTGCGATCGCTTCAGAACCATTGATCGATTGTTGCACATCTAAGAATTCACCACCAAATTGAACAAGGGCATTAAGAGAACTCCTAACTACTAACTCTTGTACAGACGCGATTAATCGCGTCTCTACTCAACATTAAATATTATGTGGGCAAAGCTGAAACCGCAAATCTGGCAATGGCGGGGTGTTTTACTTGCTGTTCCCAATATTACAGCCCTGGTGATTGCACTACGCTTGACTGGATTACTGCAATTGTTGGAATTGGCAGCACTGGATCAATTTTTTCTCCTCCGTCCACGAGAGTCGGCTGATAGCCGCATCGTCATAGTTGAAATTAATGAAGCAGATATCCGCAAGCAAGGTCAGTGGCCTATGTCTGATGGAAATCTTGCCAGTTTGTTAGAAAAAATCAAACAGCAGCAACCTAGAGCGATCGGTTTAGATATTTATCGTGATTTACCCGTCAATCCCGGTCATCAAGACTTACTTAAGGTCTTCAAGTCTACTCCCAATTTAATTGGAGTCCAAAAAGTCTCTGATACTATTGATAGTTCGGCGGTTGATTCATCTCCAGAACTGAAGCAACTTCATCAAGTTGGGTCGAATGACATACCCATAGATGGAGATGGCAAAATTCGGCGAGGATTGTTGTACGTAAATTTAAATAATGACGAGATTCTCGAAAGCTTTGGGTTAAAACTGGCATTGTTGTACTTGAAACCTGAAGGTATTACCGCAAAGCCATCAGCAACTAACTCTAATTACTTGCAGTTAGATCGGGGTCTTTTCCCGATTTTTGAGGCTAATGATGGCGGTTATATCCGAGCAGATGCGGGGAGTTACCAAGTGCTGTTGAACTATCGAGGACGGATACAGCAGTTTACTAAAATTTCTCTTAGCGAAGTGCAAGAAAATCCCATCCCACGAGACTTAATGCGAGACAAAGTAGTATTAATTGGTGCTACCGCTGAGAGCTTGAAGGATCTATTCTATACGCCTTACAGCAGTAATGTATTTACTGACCCAGAACGGATGGCGGGTGTAACAATTCATGCTAATTTGATTAGTCAAATTTTAAGTGCGGCAATGGATGGCCGCCCACTGATTAAGTGTTTACCTGAGTCGCTAGAATGGCTATCAATTTTGATTTGGTCAATTATTGGCGCTAGCTTGTGTTGGCTGCAACGCCACAGTAGCAACCAGAAAATGCTCATGGCTGTTAGTGTTTTGTTGGCAGGTAGCGGTTTACTTGGTGGCAGTTTTCTGGCGTTTTTGGCTGGTTGGTGGATTCCCGTTGTCCCTTCAATGCTGGCATTTGCAGGTTCTGCGATCGCACTTACTCAGTATATTGCTCAAAGCGCTACTGAGATGCGAAAAACCCTCGGCCGCTATCTAACTGATGAAATTGTCGCTAATATCCTAGAAACTCCTTCTGGGTTAAAGCTAGGGGGAGAACGAAGAAAAGTTACGGTTCTTGTGTCTGATTTACGAGGATTCTCAGCTATTTCTGAACAATTGCCCCCCGAAGAAGTAGTAAAGATTTTGAATCTTTATCTGGGAACAATGACAGATGTGATTAACCAGTATAAAGGCACAATTAATGAGTTTATGGGTGATGGTATTTTTGTGATATTTGGTGCGCCAATTAGTCGCAAAGATGATTCTCAACGAGCGATCGCTTGTGCTATTGCGATGCAATTGGCAATGCAGCAAGTGAACGAACAAAATCAGCAAATGAATTTCCCAATTCTCGAAATGGGAATTGGAATTAATACAGGCGAGGCCGTGGCGGGAAATGTTGGTTCTCAAAAACGCGCTCAATATACAGTTATTGGCAGTCATGTTAATTTGGCTGCCCGAATTGAGTCTTATACCGTGGGAGGACAGATTTTAATTTCTGAAAATACCTGTAAGGATGCCAATATTGACCTACAAATTGCTGGACAACTACAAATAGAACCTAAGGGAATAAAACACCCTGTGACAATTTGTGAAATTCGTGGCATTGGCGGTCAATATAATTTATTCTTGCCTGATGATGATCAAGAAATGATCATTCTCAATCAAGAAGTCCCTGTGGAATACACCATTTTGCAGGGAAAACATGCAGTGGGAACAGTATTTTTGGGAGCATTGATTAGCCTCTCAGAAAAAAAGGCGCAATTACAATCGCCACATTCTTTAGAACTGTTGAGTAATCTCAAACTCAAGTTATTGATTGAACCAAAACTGGATACAGAAGAAGAATATATCTATGTCAAGGTGATCCAACAATCTCATGTTGACGAGCATCTTTTTTTGCTTCGGTTTACAGCTGTTCCCCCGAAAGCGATCGCAATTCTCAATGCACTCCGTCAGCCTGAATGAGATTAAGGCATCAATGTTGAAATGCTAACAAAGGAAGGTGTATGTAAATAGAGTCAACCGAAAAAGTAGGTAGTTCAGCTTTTTTTAAAATAGTAGCAATTGTTGCTGATACAAGCTGGCGATCGCGGTAAGATTTTGGACTTAAGCCTGATCCAACTCCAATAACTCCTAACTCTGACCGAATAATTAATAATTCGTAATTTATGGTATGGAGCAATTTAGTTGAGTTATGGAGATAAAAATATGATTTTTTCTAAAACTGAGATTTAATTACATCCGAAGGACAAATGACCAACGTAAACAACTTTCAAAGACTAGTAGAACTTGCAAACGATCATGGAATTATTTGCCAGCCAACACCAGAAGAATGTTTGATTGCATCCTTGCCTGGAGACGATGATTTCTTATTAGCTTTTACTTGGTCTGGTACAGTTGAAGGAGAGCCGCCAGAGCATGAATTAATCGCAATTAGTGTACAGGATATAGTCAAAGAAGTTACCGTTGCAGCTTGGCAAATTCCTTTTTATTTATTCGGAAACGTTTTAAGGCAAGCTCAGATGCTTGTCGCTGCCCACAAAGATTTTGTTAGCTAAGAGACAATTTATATCTCAAAACTGCTATCCCTGTCAACTATCTGTGGCAGGGATTTTTATTTCAACTACTGCTTTAAAGATTTATAAAATATTATCTGTTGAAAGTAAAAAAAGAAACAATTAATCTCTTCTTTTATTAATTTTTTTAGCTATTTTAATTCTCTTAACTGTCTTAACTGTCTTAACTGTCTCTTAATGTAGTTATTTAACTGTCTGCTTCACTTTTTTATATCTTCCAAAATTTAGTATAAAAAACACTTAAGCTTATAAACTTGCAAAAATAGTAACAATATATAGTAACCACTATAGAAACTATTTATCCCCTTTATATATGGTCTACAGGCTAAAATAAGCTGTGCA
Source organism: Nostoc sp. NZL (assembly GCF_015714705.1). NCBI lineage: Bacteria > Bacillati > Cyanobacteriota > Cyanophyceae > Nostocales > Nostocaceae > Nostoc > Nostoc sp. NZL. The sequence continues at coordinate 14,545 of NZ_WBKL01000217.1, forward strand.
GCTTGGGAAGATGAGATACGAAGAATTACATACTTTTAAAGTAAAATTTATGAATTACTATTACATCTGCTATTATTTAGTTTCTTAAAGTTTTAGGAATCTTCTTTCATCTTTATCTGCTTGCAAATTAAATAAAATCATGGTTTTATCAAGTTAACGACCAAGCTATAAAAAGCGGTTAGCTTGATAACTATCTAATAGATAGTGAAGTTTAATGTGGCTATTGTCATATCAAATACGGTAATTACTGGTTATTAAAATACCTGTGCATTTATGTGTTTTTGCATCTATGCGTCAGTTCTAATAATAAGTTTTCAACCGGATATGATATCAGTCGGCATAGTGGGTCAAGAACAAAATTCAAAGCCCTATATATCAAATAGCATTCCTGTCCAATAGCAAAAAGAAACGTATCAGTTTTCAAGTTTGAATCTGTGTAAATTCAGGTAATAAAGGAAAAGACAAATGGTTAATCCCGTAATATTGATTCCAGGACTAGCAGGATCGAGGCTAAAAACACATAATAAAGATCAGTCAGAAGAAGGCGTGACAGGCGGTAAACTTTGGGTCGGTCAAGATATGGCACCACCACCACCAGGTCAAACAATTCATGTAGATGAACAGACAGACGTGGAATATCCGCCATCAAATATAGTCGGACTTAATGCACCAGTATATGCTACCAAACCAAATCAACCTACCGAAAATCCTATTGTAACAAATTGGAAAAAGAACCTGAAATTGAAGGATATTAATGGCATAACCCCAGAAGTAGAAGCAGACCAAAGTGTGCCGCTAATAGAAGATGACCCAGACATTCAATTTAATCGATTTGTAGATGGAATACAGGGGATTAAAAATTTAGCTGTTTCTCAAAGTGAGCTAGATATTATACTTTTCGGAATAAACAACCCACTCACTCCTGAAGAAGATCGAAAAAAACTCCAAGAATTGTACGCAGGTTTGCTAAAAGTGAATTACTTTTCAGAATTAGTAACTGCGTTATTAGACACTGATGAGTACCGAGGCGAAGCAGCTGCGTTGCCCGCAAATTTGGTAGCCCTTCCTTATGATTGGCGAATAAGCCCAGCAGGTTTGGAACAGCGATATCAATATTTCTCTAAACTCAAGAGTACCATAGAGGAATTATACAAAGCCAAACCACTCATACTTAAGCCAGCTACACCTGTGGTCATAATAGCCCACAGTATGGGAAATAGGGTGACGCAATATTTCTTGGAGTGGATCAAAAACGATCCCTCCGCAGGACAAGCCTGGATAGATAAACATATAGAACGATACATAGCAGTTAGCCCACCGTGGATAGGTGCGCCACTAGCAATTCGTCTGCTGTCAACAGATGATGGATTTAATTTAGGAGGAGCAAGTTTATCGGGCATTAAAAAGGCATTACAATCCTTTTCCAGCATTCCTTCGCTATTGCCAGTAACAAAAGCGAAGTACGAGTATTTCAACACAACAGATTTTTCGTTTATCAGAAATGAAGATGTTGGTGAATCACAGAGAATCGCTCCCGGTGACTTTAGAGCGGAAACAACCGAAAACATATTACAACTTGGAGGAGCCGAAAGTACGACGCTGAAATATATCAAGGATTATTATGAACAAGATCCGAATTTCAGTGATGGAGAATTCGGGAGTAAAGCGGTAAAAACCCCACCTGTCAAGAACATTGATGTCATTTATTCAACTGGTTTTAACACACCAGTAGGAGCATACTACTATCAAGAAAAAAAAGAACTCAAAGTAGCGAGTTACTTGGGTACACCCGAACAGCCTGTGGAGGACGGAGAATTCGTTGTCATAAACGGAGTAAGATTGGAAAAAGCGGATAGAACACAACAACTGATATCAGATGATGGAATCACTAATTCAGGAGATGGAGTAGTTGCATACGGAAGCTTGGCATACTTTCTGACATGGCAGCGACACCGAGATGTACCAGGCCAAACAATAACTGCACATCCATTTGCTAAACCTCAAGGGACTGAAGCTCCAGAATTAGTAGAAAAAGGGATTGATTTAAGCCATAACGCAATTCTACGACACCCAGAAGTAATCAAATTAATCTTCAATTTGTTGCGGATATCAAAAACAACACCTGTTAGTGTATAAATTTTCAGAAGATTAGACTTCTTGCAAAGTCGTGTTTGCGACGGACTGCGCTTACGCAGACTCTTAGCAGAGGGCGATCAAATACTTTTCGGTTTTTGGGGGAAAGGGGAAAGGTTTGAATTTACCTTTACCCGCAAACCCATTAACCTTTCCCCCAGATCAAAAAAGAGATTGTTGGGTTTATCCGAAAAGTATTGAAGGGCGATCGCCTTTCTTTTTTTCATATTAAAGTATAATTTTATGCTTACTAATCCCAGACTAAAAAAAGTTAAAAGTATTTATTCGTAACTTGTGTTCAAGGATAAAACCTAACTTAACGTGAGTTCGATGCACAGGATTTTGACCTCACCCCCAGCCCCTCTCCTAACAGGAGAGGGGAGCAAAAGCCTAACTTTTCGTTGCTCCTCCCTCTCCTCTCTTCGAGACGCTTCGCGAACGCAGGAGAGGGAGGCTGGGTGGGTGAGGTCTGTCGAATTCACGTTAACTTAGGCATCAAAATTATAAGGAATGCTTTCAATAACTTATCTGAACTTCATCTTTTGACTAAATTCAATAAGCAAAATCTGCAATTGCTTTCTCAAAAGCAGCTTTTTATTTCTCATTTCAGTATATTCAGCAAGCAAAAGCAGCTGTTTCTTCTTCAAAAGCAGCTTTTTATTTCTCATTTTGGTGTATTCAACAAGCAAAAGCAGCTTTTTATTTCTCATTTCGGTATATTCAGCAAGCAAAAGCAGCTTTTTATTTCTCAAAAACAGCTTTGACTTTCTCCTTTTGGCATATTCAGGAAAGCCGAACGATTTTTAACTGTCTGCTACTCATTTCGTAATCAAAACGATAGCCTAAGAGAATCCAGGAACTCACACACACTGCATCATGTTACCCAAACCCAAAAAACACTGGACACCCCAGCACTGGGCAAGTTGGAAACCCTTTGGTATTGGCGAACAGTACCCCAACAATTACTGGGAAGTATTTCGCGCAATTTGGCTGTCTCGTGACAAACTACCATACACGTGGAATATCCTAAATAAAGGTGTCTGCGATGGTTGCGCCCTCGGAACAACCGGGATGAAGGATTGGACTTTAGATGGTATCCATCTCTGCAATGTGCGGTTGCGGCTGTTGCAGATGAATACGATGCCAGCTTTTGACTCTGTACTACTGGAAGATGTTTCGCAGTTACAAAAGCAAAAAAGTGCCCAATTACGAGACTTAGGACGGCTTCCTTACCCGATGATTCGTCAACGAGGGGAAAAAGGTTTTCGTCGTGTTAGCTGGGATGATGCTTTAGGGGTAATTAGCGATCGCATCCGCACTACCACACCAGACCGCCTCAGTTTTTATGTTACCAGTCGCGGTACTGTCAACGAAACTTATTATGCCACCCAAAAAGCTGTGCGGGCAATGGGAAGCAATAATATTGATAACGCGGCCCGCATTTGCCATTCTCCCAGTACAGCAGGACTGAAAGCTGCTCTGGGTGCAGGGGCTACCACCTGTTCTTATAAAGACTGGATTGGAACTGATTTATTAATCTTCATTGGTTCCAACGTTGCTAACAATCAGCCTGTTACCGTTAAGTATCTCCATTATGCCAAGAAAGCTGGCACTAAAATTGTAGTTATTAATACTTACCGTGAACCAGGAATGGAGCGCTACTGGGTGCCCTCAATTGTAGAAAGTGCCGTTTTCGGTACAAAGTTTGCCGAAGACTTTTTCTTAATCAACATGGGCGGGGATATAGCATTTTTGAATGGCACAATTAAACATATAATTGCTAACAACTGGGTAGACCAGTCATTTATAAATTTACATACAGTTGGCTTTGCCGAACTCAAAGCATCGTTAGAAAATCAATCTTGGGAAGAATTAGAGCGGCTTTCTGGAACATCTCGCGATGAAATGTACGCCTTTGCCAAAATGGTCAAAGAAGCTAATACAGCCGTATTTGTTTGGAGTATGGGCATTACTCAGCATGAATGCGGTGAAGATAATGTGCGAAGTATTATCAACCTAGCTCTTACCAAAGGTTTTGTCGGTCGTGAAGGCTGCGGTTTAATGCCAATTCGCGGCCATTCTGGGGTGCAGGGTGGCGCAGAGATGGGATGTTACGCCACAGTATTTCCTGGTGTTAAACCCATTACCCCAGAAAATGCTGCCCAATTGAGTCAGCATTGGGGTTTTGAAGTGCCCGCAAGTAAAGGTTTAATTGCTCCAGAAATGATTAACGCTGCACATCAGAAGCAATTAGATGTGTTGTTTTCCGTGGGCGGGAATTTTTTAGAAGTGCTGCCAGAACCAGATTATGTGGAAGCGGCGCTGAAGCAAATACCGCTGCGGGTACATATGGATATTGTTCTCTCTAGCCAAATGTTGGTGGAACCTGCTGATACTGTGGTGCTTTTACCTGCGACGACTCGCTATGAAATACCAGGGGGAGTAACAGAAACTAACACCGAACGCCGGGTAATTTTCAGCCCAGAAATTCCGGGGCCGCGCATTGGAGAAACGCGTCCAGAGTGGGAAGTGTTTTTAGAATTGGCAAGGCGGGTAAAGCCAGATTTGGCAGATAAGCTGGCTTTTGCTAACACAGCTGCTATCCGTCAAGAAATTGCTCAAGTCGTCCCCCAATATGCTGGTATTCAACATTTACAGCAGGCTGGTGACCAGTTTCAATATGGTGGCTCACATTTGTGCTTTGGTTGGAATTTCCCTACAGCAGATGGTAAAGCACATTTTGGGGTATTATTGCCACGCCAAAGAGAATTACCAGAGGGCTATTTTTTATTAGCAACTCGCCGAGGCAAACAATTTAATAGTATGGTGCAAGAACGCAAGGATGCAATTACTGGGGCGGTGAGAGAAGCGGTGCTAATGAATGCTGCTGATGCGGCAGAGTTGGGTTTAAAAGATCGCGATCGCGTCATTCTTAAGAATGATTTAGGCGAGTTGTTATGTCAAGTCTATATTGCGCCAATTCAGTCAGGAAACTTGCAAGTACATTGGCCAGAAGGGAATGTGCTACTAGATAAAAGTAAGCGATCGCTTGAAGGTGTCCCTGATTATAATGCGATCGTGCGGTTGGAAAAAATTTGAATCAAAGAAAATCGGCGGGCAACTATCCTTCAACGGGTGGGAAAAATAGTCGCTCGCCGATTTAGTCATTAGTCGTTAATGACTAATGACTAGATTTACCGATGGCAATTCAAGAAAATGAGCCAAGCAATGTTTTCGTAGGCATGGGATGAGTTAAGTCTGATTTTTTAACAGACATTTATTAATTTGCATCAAGACTACCGCAAAGTTCAGCATCTCTGCGGTAGTTCTAAGTGAATATTAAAGTAGAGCAAAAGGAGCCAGATTTAGCTTAATTTGCTACTTTCAGTTATCCCCAATTCTAGAAAATATTGAGAGTTATTGGATTTAGCTAACCCATCGCTTGCACCGCACTCAACATAAAATTAACCCGCTGCTCAAACTCCAGCTTTTTGACCAATGCGACAAATTCATCCGTTTCGCCAGGTAGTTGATAGTCGGAAGGTACTTGGATGATGGTTCCATTGTCCATTCCTTGTGCCAGCAGCAGCCAAACCTCTAATTTGGCATTAGGACTTAGACTATTATAGGTTTGGCTAATATTGTTAGCTGCACCATTAATAATGTCGCGCTGTGCTTGCAGTTGCTCTTCTTTAGACAAATCTAGGATTTGGTCAAACACTGCTTTAGCAGGAGTTTCAACACTTTGAGGAGGTGCCGGGTTTAGCTGCTCTTTAAGATCCAAATAACCAAACCAAAGTAAGGCTAGCTGAGTATCTACATCAAAGCGTTGAAAAGTTTGTAAAGCTGGTCTTGTTGCTTCATCAACTGTGTAAGTCATAAAAAACTCCAACTAAGTTAAGGCTATTTTGATTTCCTTAGTTACTTACTAAGAAAATTTGCTTTTAGTACTTCATACAACTTAACGAACAAATACAGATAGATAACCCTACTTAGGGTAGGTATAGGACTCATTACATAAGACAGATATAGATAACCGAAGTTGCTAGTTACAAAAATGGCTGCTTCGATGTATAGGAAAGCTAAATAACGTCTGTGACTGTAAGCGATCGCTTGAAGGGATTGCTGATTATAAGCAACCATTCTGTATCTACCTACAGAGGTAAACCAGAATCAGCCCAGAGCACATATCAACAATACAGCAGATAACATTAGAATAATAGCTTACTAAACTGTTCAAGCCTCCCCCACAAACGCTTATTGTGGGGGTTTTTTGATGTCTATCTGACTTTTGCCGTTAAGTCTCAAAAGCCTTACTTACAAATAATTTATAAAAAAGCACATAGAATAGAGTACTTGAAATTCGGTGCTAAAGGTGACAAATCGTTTTGCTCAACAACAGGTGCAACGTGCCGAACAAGAAAAACAAAGAGCCGATCATTTAGCAGCAAAACTGGGAGAATTAAATATTGAGCGAGAAAATTTATAAAAATTGATCATGCCTAAAATTTTCTAGATAATGAATAGACAAACTGGCAGTAAAACCAAAGCGCAAGTTTGGGTTGTGGAAAATGGTAAAGTGCGATCGCGTTTAGACCAACTTACCACCGAAGAACCTTTAGAAATTCGCCTTGCTCCTCTCCAAAAGACGGTAGCTGTAACCATGCGGACACCAGGGGCAGATTTTGAACTAGCTGCTGGTTTCCTCTACAGTGAAGGAGTCGTTAGCCACAGGGAAGATATCCGACGTATCAGCTACTGTGTGGATGAATCGGTAGATGGTGAGCAACGCCATAACATTGTAAATGTAGAACTGCGGGATGGTTTGATTCCAGATTTACAGCCTTTGGAGCGTCATTTCTACACTAGTAGCGCCTGTGGGGTGTGTGGTAAAGCTAGCCTTGAAGCTTTGCGTCTACGGGGATGTCCAGTGATTCCTTCTGGGCCAACGGTAACACCTGAGATTATCTACAGCTTACCAGACAAGCTCCGGGCTGCTCAAGGTATTTTCACTGCTACAGGGGGTTTGCACGCTGCGGCTATCTTTAATATTCAAGGACAACTGTTAAACCTGTGGGAAGATGTTGGGCGACACAATGCTTTGGATAAATTGATTGGTTCAGCTTTGTTCAGTGACGAGTTACCTTTAAATAATTGTATTGTTTTGGTGAGCGGACGCTCTAGTTTTGAGATTTTGCAAAAGTCTACAACTGCTGGAGTTCCGATTGTTTGTTCTGTTTCCGCTCCCAGTAGTTTAGCGGTGTCTGTCGCCAAGGAATTCGGGATTACCTTAATTGGATTCCTGCGCGGAGAACGGTTTAATGTTTACACTGGTTTGCAAAGAATAAACGCTGCTGAGAGCAGTTCTCGTTTACGTGAGGTACACCCATAGGGGCAAGGCCAGTGCCCCTACACCTCGTGATGTAATGTTGTACCGCATCTGAATGGGAACCGCTATATAAGTAGGTAGGCATAATTAAAGATACAAGAAAATTCTAGTTTGTAGTGAGCGATTCATCGCTCGTAGCAAGGTTTCTCAGGACTAAAGTCCTTACTACAAACTTGGATTTATTTACGCCTAGCTACTTACCAATTCTGTATGAAGATGGAAATTAAGGAAAATGCCTTTAAAATGAAGTTTTTTAAAAGATTTTCCCACAAAGTCAATACCCTAGTTAGTAGCTAGTTTGTCCGGCTTTTTTGCAGATGGCGATCGCGGCGATTTCCGGCCAGAGATATCGTAAAGTAAACCCATAAGTGCGGGTACAACAGTAGGAGTCAAAATAGTCGAAAAAGCCAGACCACCTGTTAAGACAATACCTAATCCTTGATATAACTCTGAACCTTGTCCTGGTAGAACTGCTAGCGGTAACATCCCCAACACACTAGTTCCAGCAGACATGAAAATGGCACGTAAGCGATCGCTTGTCGCATTATATAAGGATGCATCAAAATCCTCACCTGCTTGCTGGAGTTGTAAGGCGCGATCAACTAGCAAAATGGCGTTGTTAACAACCACACCTGTAAGGATCACAAATCCCAAGGCTGTAATCATATCCAATGCCACATTCATTCCCGGAATCATGTTGGCAATTACTAGACTCAATAGTGCGCCACTCATACCCATCGGCACTGTTGCCATAATCACCACTGGGTAAAGGAATGAGCGATATAAAGCTACTAGTAACAAATAAGTAATCAAAATCGAAATTGCAAATGCAGCAGCTAATTGACCAACAGTTGTAGCCAACTGATCTGCTGAACCTGCTAGTTCTAAGCGATAGCCCGTTGGTAAACTCGCACGCAGAGGAGTCAGAATTTCTTCTTCGGCACGTTCTACCAGGGTAGCAAGGGGGGCATCTGGTGCAAGGGAAACTGTGAGGCTAATTGAGCGCTCTAAATTGACGTGGTTAATCGCATCGGCTCCCGTTGTTTCACGGATTTCGGCGATATCCCCCAGTTGCACTTGTCGTCCTTGTGCATATAGAGGCAATTGACGCAGTTGTTCTGGCGTTTCCACAGCAGTATTTTGTAGTTCCACCGAGACATCTAGTTCTTCTTTGCCATCAATGTAATTGGAAACAACTCGACCACCCAATGCTGCTTCTACCATTGAACCAATTTCCGCTTCCGATAATCCTACTTCCGCGATGCGTTCGCGGTTGGGAATCACTTGTAATTCACCTGCACCCAAGACAAAGTTTGAGCGCACATTCTGAACTCCTGGAAGCGATCGCAATTTGCCGGTAATTTGCTTTTCTAAGTCACCAATTTGGTTTAAATCAGCCCCAACAATATCCACTTCAAATTCTTTACCCGGATCGCGGAAGATAGAAATCCGCGTCGGGATGACAAAGCGGTATCCAGCAAAGTTACTACTTTGGGCGCGTAACCGATCCACCATATCAGCGAGTCCGGTAGTGGTGGCAAATTCTGGTTTTAAAATAGTTGCAATCCCGCGCAGTGCCCCTGGACGATCAACATACATGATGCGCTCAACTTCTGGTTGCGATCGCAGAAATTTTTGCACAGGTTCAGATTGTCGAATCGCTTCGGGTATACTGGTTCCCGGTAACGGTTCCGCTCGCAATACAACTAAGTTACGATTTCCTTCGGGTAGATAATCGGCAGGTGGTAAGAGAAAAATACTAGTCACGAGTAAAACAATCGGAATCGACAGCACAATTAACCTGCGACCAATACGCTTACGCCCCAGTGACCAACTAACAGTAGCGACGAGAAAGTTTTCCAGTTTGGTTTGGAAATGACGAAACACCGCAGAGGTTTTGGCTACCATCCGTTCAAACCAATTACCGCCCCGATATTCACCACCCTGCATCATTTGCATGGCTTCCGATTGCTTGAGGAACAAGCCCGATAGCATTGGTACTAAAGTTAATGCCGCAAACAGCGAGAATAGAGAAGAGGCAGAAAGTGCGATCGCCATATCAGCGTAGAGTTGCCCGGCTTCACCCGTCACCATTAACAAGGGTATAAACACCACTACGTTGGTTAAGGTGGAACCAAGCATTGCGCCCCAAACTTCCTGAGTACCTTCAATGGCCGCCCGCATGGCACTTTTGCCTTGCTGCATGTGAGTGAAGACATTTTCAATCACGACGATCGCATTATCTACGACCATACCCACTGCAAACGCCAATCCTGCCAAACTGATGATGTTTAATGTGCGTCCAAATGCAGACATGACAATGAACACCATAATCAGTGTAATGGGAATTGTAATTGCCACCACTGCAACGGTACGCATGGAACCAAGGAACAGAACTAAGACGATAGTTGCTAACAGTGCCCCACTAACTAAGTTGCCTTGGACAAATTCAATGGATTGATTGATATACTGGCTCTCGTCATAGTTGTAGACAAAGCGAATGCCTTGATTTTGCTTGTCAAACTCAGTTTGCAGTGCAGCAATTTCCGCCCGGATGCCTTTAGCAACCTCCGGCACATTCGCCCCAATTTGCCGAATTACACCAATTGCTGTCCCAGGTTTGCCATTGAACACCAACGCCCCATCTTGGGGTTTGCGTCCCATCTGGACTGTTGCTACATCTCGCAAGTAAACTGTGCCCGATTGGTCGCGTCGCAACACAAAGCCTTCAATTTGCGATAAATCTTGCGATCGACTGATTGTGCGGACTCGATATTCTCGTCGTCCGAGAATTAACGGCCCACCCCGAATATCGCGGTTGTTTTCTTGAAGGACTCGCACTACATCGCCAATTGCGAGATTGCGATCGCTTAATGCTTTCGGATCAACCTTCACTTCAACTTCTCGTTCTTGTCCACCCACTAACAAAAACTGTCCAGTTCCCTCGACTCGCCGCAAACGGGGAATTACCACTTCTTCTGCTAAATCCCGATAACGGTCTGCATCCGGTTTAAATCCTTCTTTGGTATCAAACGGAATCCACATCATCGGAGAACTGTTACCACCCACCAGTTCCACACTCGATTCTTGAGCTTCTGGTGGCAAACTTCCCACCTGCTGCAAGCGGTTGAGGACATCTACCATCCGTTCTCTAGCGTTGGCATCCTGAGCAAATTCCAAGGTAATGCTGCTGCGTCCAGCACGAGAAGTACTGCTAATTTCTTGGACACCTAGCACCTCTTCCATCTGTTCTTCGATGGGGCGGGTAATTAGGTCTTCTACTTCTGTTGGCCCTGCGCCAGGATATGTAGTTGTAATAGTAATTTCCGGGCGATCGCCTCCTGGTTGCAATTCTAGGGGTAACTTTAGTAGGGAGAATACCCCGAACATTGCCAGCAAGCAAAACAAAACAAAAGTTCCATGTCGCCAACGAACGGCGGTTTCAATAAAACTCATAACTAATTCGTAATTCGTAATTCGTAATTCGTAATTCAGAAAGTCATATTTAAACTGGGTTTCCAGTCTTTTGAAGGAAAGGTTAAAGGAGAAAGAGACGATTCTTCCTCTTTAACCAACTTCTGCAAGAAGTCTATGGAATTGTGGTACAACCTATGTTTTGACAAGAGAGGTAAGACGATTTGGTGGACTGGAATTAGACTGGGTTGAAGCCTCATCTAAATTACAACCTCCTGCCTTCTCCCAAGGGGAGACGCTAAAAGCGATCTGCCTCCTGCCTCCTGCCTTCTGCCTCCTGCCTCCTTCAAGTTGGATCAACTATCTTTACAGGCGCACCATCTTGCAATCCATCACCGCCACGTAGCACAATGCGTTGACCGGTGCGTAAAGTGGGATGATAAATTGCGACATTTTTACCCATGTCAGAAACCATCTCGACTGGAATTTGTTTAGCTTTGCCATCTGCAACCGCAAAAACTAGCCACTCGTTTTGCCTTCTGGTTAATGCATCTCGTGATACCACAAAGCTGGAGCGGTTCGAGGGCATATTTAAGTTACCTGCGATCGCCATTCCTGGTATTAATCCTGACGGGGGTTTGTTAATTTGGACACGCACCATCTGGCGACGAGAGGCTGTATTGGCAGAAGGGACGACAGCAGTGATGGTGGCGCGTTGTTTCCATTTCGGTAGAGCGCGAGTTGTGAGATCGATTGTCATCCCTGGGGTAACTTTACCACTGAGTTCTTCAGGTAACTCTAGGAAAATGTCGAAGCGATCGCCTGCTACTAAGGTGACAATTTCACCAGAACTTTGTACCAAATCACCATTGCTGATATGGCGAGTCTGCACTATTCCTGATTCCGATGCCAGAATTCGCGTGCGCTGCTGTGCTAATTCTGCTTGAGCTAAACTGGCTTTAGCTGCTTCTACATTTGCCCGTTGGGCGGCGATTTCTTCTTGAATCGGCCCAGCTTTCGCTTCGGCAAGTTCTGCCTCGGCTTCTAACCGTTCTCCTTGGATGTTATTCAATTGTGCTTGGGCTTCCACTAACAATCTTTGAGATAAAGCACCCTCTTTCACAAGATCGCTAGTCCGTTTCAGGTTATCCCGTGCTTCCAGTTCTCGCGCCTTCGCAGATGTGACAGCCGCTTGCCGTTGAGCAATGATTTCAGGACGAGTACCAACTTCCAAACGTGCCAGATTGCTCCGTTGTTGTGCCAGTTGCGCTCGTGCTTGGGTAATTGCCAATTGCTGATCAGTATCATCCAGTAAAGCGATCGCCATTCCTACTTTCACGCGATCGCCTGGTTGCACTGAAATTTGCTTGACAATTCCGCCAGTTTGAGCGCGGATTGTTGACTGCTGAGTTGCTTCTACTTGTCCCAACAACTGGACACTTCTTGTAGCACTTCCAGTTGCGAGAGAGATTGTTTCAATTGGTTTTGGAGGTGGCCCTTGTTCCTGTGCAACAGAGGAGCGTGGTGCGCCTCCAGGAGCGAACATCCGCCATAGGATAATGCCACCGGTCGCCAGAAATAGAATCAGCAATCTCCAGAACCAAGGTTTACCCGAACGAGTCGGTGCTAACTCAGAAGGCACAGAACTATCTGATTGGGTTTCAACCTTTGAAACTTCAGTTTCAGAAGTATCCATAGCGATTAACGGTGGGCTACTGAGGGTTAAGGACTAACTATTAACCGTTGAAAGTGAACAATGAATAGTCCAATGTTCGCTATCAACAGTCAATTATTTAGATAAAAGTAAATTTACGTTACCTTTTCTGTAGTTTATTGGATAAATATGACATAGAAATGTCAAGGATAGTCATTGGTCATTAGACCTGCCTTGAAAATAAGGCAGGAGGCAGAAGGCAGGAGGCAGGAGGAAAAGACATTTTCATTGTTCCTTGTAAGCGCAGCTCATGGAGTCTCTTGCATAAATCAAAATTGAAGAAGAATTCAGCTATTCTGAATGGGCTTCGCCCCGCTGCGCTAACAGGAGTCAGCAATCTTGACGCTCGTTCCTCTCTACGAGACGCTGCGCAAAATCGCAGTGATGGATAAGGTGGGGTAAAACTAAAGCTAAAACCTTAGTAAATCAGGTTTCAGGTGAGGTTTTGAGAATCTATGCAATAAATAGATTGAATTCGGGTGGTCGTTTATTGAATTCGGGTAGTCGTTTATTGAATTCGGGTGGTCGTTTATTGAATTCGGGTAGTCGTTTATTGAATTCGGGTAGTCGTTTATTGAATTCGGGTAGTCGTTTATTGAATTCGGGTAGTCGTTTATTGAATTTGAATATGAAATGCAAAAATCAACTCTTCTCAACTCTTACTCTCTACAATAATGCATTGGATTCAATTATTAGTTCTTTAACTCGATCGCGCGGTAAACCTAACTCTTGACTAAGAGCGGCTTCAAGTTTACTGATATCTGTTATTGGAAATTCAAATACGATCCTTGTGAGAACTGAGTTATTGGTTTTAACGTTAACCCGTGAAATTCCTTCTTCGGGGAGAATTTCCACCTTGATTGCTACTATCCTTTTCATAATCTGTCGTGCCGATTGAGTATCTGCTAGCAGATATTTCTTGGTGAGATTGGAGTGACTTAAAATCCGATCTCCTACAAAGCCGCTCCCCAGCCAAAAAACTAACCCAATCAACGGCAAGGACAACCAAAACACAAAGCCTAACGATCGCAACGCTTGAAAAATTTGAAGTTGCTGCATGGAAGGTATAAGGTTGAGTGTTTCCCGTCACTTTTGCGTCATCCTTTTACCTTAATCTAAAATTAGCAAGGAAAAATTACGGCAACCTGAGCAAATAGGATGTTGATCTTACTAGTCGAAGATGACACATCGCAGTTAGAGCCACTGCGGGCAGCTTTATTAAAGGTGGGGCATACAGTTGATGCGATCGCAGATGGGGAAACAGCACAATGGTTTGCCTTTCGCAAAGACTATGACTTGCTGATTCTAGATTGGATGTTGCCTAAAGTTAGTGGCGTAGAATTGTGTCAAGTATATCGACGAGCAGGTAAGCTGACTCCTGTATTGATGCTGACGGCGAAAGACACGGTTTTAGATAAAGTAATGGGTTTAGATGCTGGAGCCGATGATTACTTAGTAAAGCCTGTAGATGTTCTGGAGTTATTGGCACGAGTCCGGGCACTAGGAAGGCGATCGCCTATGTGGCAAGGAGATATACTTAGCTTGGGCGATTTGCAACTTCATTTATCCAGTTTGACGCTGGAACTTGGTTCATTGACAACTCAACTTTCTAGCCGGGAGTTTCAATTGATGGAGTATTTAATGCGTCATCCTCGCCAAGTATTATCTCATAACCAGATTGAGCAAGCCCTTTGGAGCTACGGAGAGGAACCAGAAAGTAACGCGGTTACTACCTTAGTTCGCCGCTTGCGCCAGCGCCTACAAACCATTGGTGTAAAAGATTGGATAGAAACAGTGCATCGAATGGGCTATCGAATAAATCCGCCTTTCTAACCCGTCAGGGGGCAGGGGGGCAGGGGGC
>NZ_WBKL01000103.1:0-36419 GCF_015714705.1 Nostoc sp. NZL
TGCAATGCACGGTTCACTAGTAACTTCCTCCTTAGTTCGTGAAACCACCGAAACCGAGTCACAAAACTACGGTTACAAATTCGGTCAAGAAGAAGAAACCTACAACATCGTTGCAGCCCACGGCTACTTCGGTCGTCTAATCTTCCAATACGCTTCCTTCAACAACAGCCGTTCACTGCACTTCTTCCTAGCAGCATGGCCTGTAATCGGTATCTGGTTCACCGCCTTGGGTGTAAGCACAATGGCGTTCAACTTGAACGGTTTCAACTTCAACCAATCAATCATTGATTCTCAAGGTCGCGTTATCAGCACTTGGGCTGATGTAATCAACCGGGCTAACCTGGGTATGGAAGTGATGCACGAGCGCAACGCTCACAACTTCCCCCTAGATTTGGCTGCTGGTGATGTTGCTCCTGTCGCTCTGACTGCTCCTGCTATCAACGGTTAATTCTGAAGTTTAGCTAAATCAAAAAGCGCTCTCCCTGATTGGGAGGGCGCTTTTTAGTATCAACGAGAATAGCGCTTAATTCTGGGAGCCTATTTTAATTGAGTGTGCGGTAGTGTAAAAACAACTCACTTCCAACCTGGCGAGTTTCGACGAGTTGGAGATTAGGCGCAGCATTGGGAAGAAAACCCTCTCCCTCGACTGGACTAGGGGCGTGCTTTCCTCCATAAATGACCGGCCAAATTGTCAACCACCAATCGTCAATTCGCCCTGCCTTTACTAGAGCCGCTGTTAAAGAGCCACCTCCCAAAGCAACGACCTTGTGAATACCTCGCTCTGCCATCAAGCTGTACGCCCGATCCCAGTCCAAGTCTGTATCTCCCAAATCAATTAATTCAGCCAGTTTTTGCAAGGTTGTTGCATCAGAATTGCGCTCCAAACCAGCCCGTGTCGTAAATATCCATCGCTCAATGTCCTGGCTTAAAAAAGGCAAGTCCAGCGATAGGTCAAGAGAACCTGAGACAACGCAGGTAATGGGCTGGGGAGACTGACCCCGAACCTCACGTGCTGCCAACAGTTCGGGATTGCGAATTGTAAAGGTTCCCCCCTCAGCCCGAATCGTTCCTGCTCCTACCAGGACTAAATCGGCAAGGGAGGCTTGATACTCTAAATGTGCTTGATCAGCTGCATCGGATTCACGAGGCGCTTGAGGATCTACGGCGCTAATTTTTCCATCGGCCGTCATGGCAAGAACCACAGTTGTTTGGATAGTTGACATGATTACGTTCTGACGGTTCTTTATAATTTTACCTTTTTGAATTCTTTGTCATGAATAGCAGCAATTCTCATTACGAGAATAGTTATCAGGTTAGCATTAAGCTGTTACGCATTTAATTTGTACATTTACCTAATGACTGATGACTGATTACTGTTAACCGTCAACAGTCAACAGTTAACGACCATCAAGAGTGTTTTAAGTAGGTAGACATAATTAAATATAGAATAAACTCCTAGTTTGTAGTGAGCGATAAATCGCTCAAAGCAAGGATTATCAGGACTAAAGTCCTTACTACAAACTTTAAATTTATTTATGCCTAGATACTTATCAATAGCTTGACTTAGCGAGAGCGAAAAATCCCAGGTTCAATCAGCAAGCGGAAACTTGTGAATAGAATTGAACCTACCGCCATCCAACTTACCGACATTAATAGTAACGCTGATGGCGCGGAATGTGTTGTTGGCGTTTCGAGTATTGGCGATCGCGTTTGGAAAAAAGATTGCAGGGTTATTAAAGATCAGTATTAAAATATTTAAATCACAACAAGTGCAATTAATCAAGAGATTAGATATTTATGAAATTGTAGGTCTATTACATTATGCCGTTCCTATAGGTTTAGTAACTTTTGATAATTGAGTTTATATGCTGATGATTAACTAATAAAAAGGTAAGGATAAGATTTAGGAAAATATAAGGATTCAGGTCTTATTGACGCAAAATAGGTTTATTGCAAATGTCAGACCAAAGCGGTATGAGCGCAATTCTACTACTGCCAAGGCTGTTGCAAATGAATTGAGAAGCCCACACTTACCGCGTAGAGAAAGTGTGTGGTAGTTCACTTAATTTCCTTTCTCAATAATTCTGGAATCTGAGAAGGACGTTCAGCTACTGGAACTTGCGCTTCTTTGAAAGCAGCTAATTTACTTTGGGCTGTGCCAAAGTTGGGATCGCGTCCGATAACCGTTGCTAAAGTCCCAGTTTGACGCCAACTTTTTCCTGGTGGTGCTTGTCTACCTGCAATGTAGGCAATTACTGGTTTATCAATTGCCTCAGCAATGTATCGGGCTGCTGCTTCTTCACTACCGCCACCAGGTTGACCGACTAAAACGATCGCCTCTGTAGTTTCATCCTCATCAAGAATTTGCAGCCATTGGAGAAATGAGGAACCAACGATCGCATCACTACCAATACTGACACTAATCGACTGCCCTAAACCGGCTTTTGTTAATTCGTAAGCAACTTCGTAGGTGAGCGTACTACTACGACTAACGATCCCTACTGCCCCAGGAGTATAAAACTCGCTAGGTTGAGTACCTAAAAGAATTTTTCCCGGCACAATGATCCCAGGACTGTTGGGCCCGATTACCAAAGTTTCACAGGCCTCGGCTTTGCGGAGTAATTGCACCATATCCAAAGGTGGCACGCCGGCGGTGATAATAATAATTTGAGCAATATGGGATGCGATCGCTTCTAATGCCGCATCTAGAACGTCGTAAGGATCTACACAGATAATTGTTGTATCAATTACCCCAAGTTGTTCTATTACCTCTTCTACTAAGTCAAATACTGGCAGTCCATGCAGTTCCTGTCCGCCACATCCAGGATTGACACCAGCTACCAAATTTGTGCCATAAGCTTTCATTTGAGCAACATGAGTGCCTGATATAAATTCACAAAAGCCTTGAATTAAGACTTTACTTTCTGGCGTTAGGTTCATAAAAAATTACCGTAAATTTGACAACCCAGTGAGTTAAGCCGCTAGGCAAGGGAGGTAAGGAGTAGGGGAATAAGAATACCCAATACCCAATGCCCAACGATATGTTTACGCGGTAAAAATTAATAATTTTTGATTTTTGAATTGGAACAAAATGACAATCACTACTTTTTATTAGCCATTGGTTTAGCAAGACGAACTGCTGCCGCCACTGCCTCATCTAAATTTTCTACCACTAGGAGCGCATCGCTGTGAGTTTTTAGTGTTGCTAAATATGTTCTAACAGCACTAAATTCAGAACCAGCAAGACGAACAACCAAGGGTTTAAAATTCCGCTCTCGCCGAATTTTACTACCATTAGAATTTACAACCTGTGATTTAATTTCGCTGTTGTCTTGCAGCACAACTTTAGCTATAACTTCTGCTACTTCCTCCGTTTGAGGAATGCTACCTAGAAAATTAATTAGTATTACTTGAATGCTTTTGTCAGCCTCCAGTATTTTCAGACCTGTCTCTAGGCGATCGCGGAAGGTAGTTGGTGTAGTATCTGTAAGGAAAGCATGACGTAGATTCAAACAAACACCTGGATTGCCACCAGCATTAGCGACTAAATCTAAAGTTGCCATCACTGAACCAGTACCATTACCTAAAATACCAATCTTCCCGTGCATTTTCACGCCATCCCAGTCGCCCAATATACCATTTATTCCAGTACTGGTATTACGGCTGATAATTTTTGCTGCCATCTCGGCGAGGTCTGGATGACGCTTGATCGACCGTTCATTGACCCTGACTTTACCATTAAGAGCCATAACTTGACCATTAGCACTAACTGCCAAGGGATTTATTTCGACTAAATCCAGGTCTTTTTGCACAAATAACTGGTACATCTTCTGGACAACGCTGCTTACCGACTGCATCAGCGTCCCCTGCAAACCCATTTTCAAAGCCAGTCGTCGGGCATAAAATGGCGAGAATTCCTGTTCCACGACTACATGATGCATTCTTTCCCCAGCGGATTCCCAATCAATGTCTGCTTCTTTGCAACCTAAAAGTACTGGTCGGCAAACAGCAGTATCTAAAACCACCGCTAGATAAAATTCCTGGTTGGCGTCGTATTGGGATTCTGCCAGCACAACTTCCGGCAATTCGCCCCAGATTGGTAAACTAAAGATATTTTGAGCAGCTGCGATCGCATCAATTGTCGTTTCGGCAAACCTGACTCCACCTGCTTTTGCCCGTTCCGCTCCATGTACTTGAGATTTCAGTACAATTGGAAAGCGAATTTTTAAACGTTTCAAATCTGTGGGATGGTCAATTCGTTGGGAAGGCAATACAGGAATGCCTATCTTCCCAAACCATTCTTTAACTTGATACTCTAATAAATCCATTGATACACCTTGCATTCACACTTTCCAAGCCTTTGCTTAGTGCTGTCTTAATATTTTGCAGCACTTTTATTGCAGAATTAAGCTTTTGGCAGCTATAAAAATTTCTTTTTCACGGATCAATTTTATCGAATTAAGCAAATGAGGCACATTAATTTCGATAGCAAACCTGTTTGTGCCAGAGCCACAATACGTCATTAATCTCCTCAGTAAGTTTCTCAGCATAGAAGATAACTAGCTTTCTGTCAAAACCCTCTGACTTAGTATCCTTTCCTTAACCTTTGGATAAATTTGTCACAACTGCTCTGCCACTATAATTTTGCACAGCAGTATATACCGTGAATTTAATTGTCACGAAATAATGCAGTGAAAATACCCAAAATCTCTATTATTCCCATTTTTTATTTGTAATTTATATCTGAGCACAAATTATTTAATTTTGCATCTAGCACTGTGAAAATGTATCGACGCGAACAATAACTGCTTTTTTAATTTTTGGTGAAAAGCCAGAATTTGTGTTAGAAAGTTGGTCGTTCAAATTTTCAGGCTGTGGTTGGTTAAACTGTGCATTTGCATTCAACAAACCTAAAAAGTTCATTTCATCCCCTTAAAGATAATCAAAACAATATAGAAGTTCAGCGGGAAAGCTCTATGAAAGTAGCAGTCCAGCAGGAAGATTTACAGCTTTTAGCCAAAACTTTGCAGGAACAATTACTTGTAGAAGTCTCAACGGCTGAAGTCTTCGAGGTTAAGTGTGCCGTCAATAAAGACGGGCTAATGATTTTAACGCAACACGAATCAGATGTAATAGTTGACGCTCAGATAATCTTTGCAGTAATTGAGGAAGTACTTCAGTCTCTAGCACCCCACAGATACCAGCAAGTGCAATGTTTCCTCAGAATTTTTGGTGAACAACTCCCTTATGCCAAATGTTTCTTGGCTATGCAGATAGGGGAATGGGGAGATGGACAAGGGGACAAGGGGACAAGGGGACAAGGAGACAAGGGGGAAGAATTCGCCGCGTCTTCTTCAGCTCTGACATATTTTCCATCAATCGATGAGACAGAGGAAGAGGAAGCGTTTGATCCATTTGCAGATGCGCCGAATTTGTCAGCTTCAAAGCCAGCATTCCAAATCAAACCTATCTTACTGGGTGCAGTCTTGGTGGGAATTGTAGTCTTAGGCGGTGGTGCTTACTTCTTGACTCGCCCTTGTGTAATGTCTGAGTGTAAAGAAATACAAAACGCCGAGCAATTAAAAACAAAATCTCCACAACTGATGCGCCGTGCCAAGTCTGAAAAAGAATTAGTAGCTCTACAACAGCAATTTGCGGCAGCCAGCGCATCCTTGAACACAATTCCTAGTTGGTCACCCCATTCCCAGGTGGCAGAAGAACTAAAAGCAAGTTTGTCTGGACGGTCAGAAAAAATCAACCAAGTGGTCAAGGCTTTGCAAACGGCATCCTTGGCGACACAAAAAGTTCAAACTCCCGCATATAGCCTAGAGGAATTACAAGCTAGGCAACACTTATGGCGACAGGCTATAGCGCCACTAGAAACTATAAGCTCCGGTAGTGAACTCTATGGGCTAGTGCAAGGGAAATTATTAAATTATCGTGTCCGTTTGCACGCTGTAAATCAACAGATATTTACTGAGGAAAAATGGCTGAAAAAAATAACAGCAGCAAAAGCTGTGGCTAATGCAGCCGAGAATCGGCAAGCTACTGCTAAATCCTTGAATGACTGGCAAAAGGTGCAGTCTACTTGGCTGGTGGCCATTAATGCCTTGAATAGCATTCCCCGGACTAGTCCTGGATACCAAGAAGCCGAAAAGCTGTTGCTAGATTATAAACCTAAGTTAGTAGAGGCACGCGATCGCACGACTAAAGAACGATTAGCTGTTAAAAGCTACCAACAAGCCGTTAGCACTGCCAAGCAAGCCAAAGTATATGAGCAACAAAACCAATGGCAAGCAGCGGCGACATACTGGGATCAGGCTTTGCAAACTGCAAAACAGATTTCCCAGGATAGCTTGTACTACACTCAGGCTCAGTCTCTCATCGAACCCTATTCAGTAGCCCTCAAACAAGCACAAGAAAAACTACAAGTGGTTAGTAGTTTGCAACAAACCCGCACCGACCTAGATAAAACCTGTATTAATGGAATTCGGATTTGCACATTTAGTATAGACAACGCAGGAATTATTGTCCGGTTAACGCCTGAGTATGACCAAGTAAGACAAAATAACTTGGCTAATCCTTATTCTGAGAACTCGGAGACTGCTGTTGATGTTACCAATCACTTGCAAATTTTACGGGAAGCCTTAGCTGTAATTAGTGACAATGCTAACTTGTCCCTTTTCCTCTATGATTCCCAAAGTCAGGTAATTTATACACGGACTTTGGGTGGATAAGTAGACATATTTGACACCAATGCATAGCTGTGCACCCCTACAAGGGATTGATAAAATATTCTTGGATTGTAGATTAATCCCTTCACCTTACTAACTGCGCGGCAGAATTAAAAAATTGACGAGACAACCCTTTCACAACTAAAACTGTTGTCAACAAATTAGCAAAAGCAACCATAAATACAATCAAAATTTCGTAAGATACAGCATCTAGGGGTGGGACACCAGCTAATAACTGTCCTGTTGTAATTCCTGGTATTGCCACCATGCCGATGAGGATCATTTGATTGAGAGTCGGCATAAATCCGGCTCTGATGGCGTCTTTGCGGTACTGGCTAACTGCTTGCTCTGGAGTTGCGCCTAAGCTCAAATGGGTTTCTATTTCGAGATGGCTGGAATTAATGGTGCTGACAAGACGTTCGCCTGCGATCGCAGCTGCATTGGTAGCATTACCTAAGACTATCCCTGCTAGGGGAATTATATACTGGGGTTCGTACCATCTTTCTGGTTGAATGATCAAGAAGTTGGTGTAAAGCACTGTCAGGGCGGTACTAATTAAAATTGCACCCCACACCAAAGGCAACACATGAGGAATTTTTTGGCTGATGCGATTTCGTGCGACAATCGCCGTAATTGTCAGCATTATTGCTAATAGCGCCAAAACTGCCCAAGCATTGTCTAAAGCGAAGATGAAATCTAAAATGTATCCCAATACAAGAAGTTGTAAGATAGTTCTCCCACTAGCAAGGGCTAAGTTAAACTCTAATCCTAATTTTTCCCAAGCAGATAAACCAATGGCGATCGCCATCAATCCCACAGCAATAGCTAAATCTACGAAATCCAGCCTGATCAGATCCTGCATGGGTTCTCTATCTCCTGGTATTCTCTTTTCAAAGCAGCCCACACACCTGGAACTTTGATCCGATGTGTTGGATCTTGGTTGATATATATCACCTTCATCAATTCAAAATGGTACAACCTTAACATGGCAAACACTTAGTATGCCTACTATCTGTAAATGAAATGTGCGGTAGTTTACTGCGCCACAATTTAAGTAAAAACCCTAATAGATGCGTATCTTGGGCGATAGTCTTTTAGTAGCTCCTTTTTGATTAACAATTCAATCAGCAAGAATTGACTCTCGAAGTGCATCCTTTGTATCTCCCGATAAAATAAGAACTCATGATCCAAAGTGTAAATCCCATCCCTGTCTTTGATATTAAGCAGCAATACACCACCATCGAAGCAGAAGTAAGTGCAGCTGTCTTAGAAGTATTGGCTTCTGGTCGCTATATCGGCGGTCCCCTAGTCGAAGGCTTTGAGCAACAGTTTGCTGCTTATAATACTGTTACTCAATGTGTGGCTTGTAATTCTGGTACTGATGCGCTCTACTTAGCATTACGAGTCTTGGAAATTGGTGCAGGCGATGAAGTGATTACAACGCCTTTCACCTTTATTGCTACATCTGAAGTGATTAGCGCCGTTGGTGCAAAGCCTGTTTTCGTTGACATTGACGCTACTACGTTTAATCTCGATGTGGAACAAGTAGCGGCGGCGATTACACCCAAAACCAAAGCGATTATCCCGGTTCACCTATTTGGACAACCTGTGGATATGACATCATTGATGGCGATCGCTCAGTCTCACAATTTGTCAATAATTGAAGATTGCGCTCAGTCTACAGGGGCAATGTGGGCTAATGAAAAAGTAGGAAGCATTGGACATATTGGTTGCTTTAGTTTCTACCCTACCAAAAATCTTGGTGGTTGTGGCGATGGCGGAGCAATAACGACTAATGACCCAGCGATCGCCACTAAACTGCGAATATTACGGGATCATGGTAGTAAAGTTCGATATTTACACGAGGAAGTCGGTGTTAATAGCCGCTTGGATGCTCTCCAAGCAGCCATCTTGCAGATTAAGCTGCGTTATTTAGATATTTGGAATGATCGCCGACGAGATATCGCTAACTATTACTATCAGTTCCTTAGTCAAGTTCCAGGGATAGTGCCGCCTCAAGAATTACCTGAGGGTGTTGGGGTATGGAATCAATACACTATTCGCATATCAGGTGAAGGGCGAAATGGTTCTAGCGCCAAATATCGAGATTGGGTGCGTAATCAATTGCAAGAGCAGGGTGTGAGTTCAATGATTTACTACCCCTACCCTTTACATTTGCAACCAGTTTATCAAAGTCTGGGCTATCAAATTGGGGACTTACCAATAGCAGAACAAGCTTGCCATGAAGTCATATCTTTGCCTATGTTCCCAGAATTGACACAACAGCAGCAAGACCAGGTAATTTATGCATTGAAAGAAGTTATGAGTTAATAGTTAGAAATTTGGAGTTAAGAGTTTGAAGTTTGGAGTTTTGAATGAATAAGTAAGTTTCTTCTACTCATCACTCATCACTCCTAACTCATCACTCCTAACTCATCACTCCTAACTCATTACTGCATTTGCAGTTGCTAAGGCTTCTACCAAGCCACGCACAGCGGCAATCATTGCTATTTCGCTATTGAGTTGGTTGATGGCGGAACCAACACCAACACCAGCAGCACCAGCAGCGATCGCTAATGGTGCGGTAACGTTAGAAATTCCTGAAGCACATAATACTGGTACTGACACCACACGAGAAATTTCAAAAGCTGCTGCCAAGGTAGGAGCAGCTTTTTCAATTAATCCTAGAGTTCCAGGGTGAACTGGGTTACTGCTAGTACCACCTTCGGTTTGGATAATATCCGCTCCAGCTTTCACCAGTTCTTCTGCTAGCTGTACCTGTTGATCTAGTTCTAGGATGTGGGGAACGGTAACAGATAGGGTAATTTCGGGTAAAAGAGCGCGGGTTTGCTTAGTCAGCGCTAGCACTTCCAGAGCCTCAAAGCGGCGACCTTGAGCATAGAAAGAATCAAAATTCCCGATTTCAATTAAATCAGCACCAGCTGCTACAGCTTGCACAAATTTTTCTGGCTCTACTGCTGAAACACAAATTGGTAAGTTTGTCAAACTTTTAGCTAGCCGGACTAAGGCTGGATCGGCGGCAATATCGACAAAAGTAGCACCACCAAATTCAGCAGCTTTAACGGTAGCGGCGACGCTAGCGGCGTCGAAGTTATTTAAGCCGCTGATCACTTTCAGAACACGGCGGTTATTAAATGCACGTTGGAGTGGAGAATGCATCGTCATAGTTTGGCTTTTGAAGCTACGAAAATTAGGTATATTCTACCGTTCCTCAGCTGATCGGGGACTAAATCACTATCGCACTTGCCAAATCTTGATAGTTTTATGGAGACAACAGACCTCTCTAGAGCATCGATTCAGTAATCAAAAACCTAACCCCCCAGCCCCCTTCCCTAGCAGGGAAGGGGGAGCCAAATTCGGCTCTCCGCATCGGAGAGGGGTTGGGGGAGAGGTTCTTCCAGGATTACTGAATTGGTGTTCTAGGAGCGATCGCAATACTGAATCTAGATAACATGAATTTACTGGGGATTTATCTTAGTTCCCACTCCTAACTTATTCACTTACCGTAGTAAACCCTAGCGTTACCGTATCCTATATTTCGCAGATATTTATTCCATTCCTCAGCTTGGAATCGATCAGAAAAAGGCCCTACTGCTACGTGTGGCCCGCGTGGTTGCGTCCTTTCGAGGACTCCGCCAGATCGTCCTAAATCTTGACTAAATCGGGCTAGATTCTGCCTAATTTGTGCTGCGATCGTAGGTAATTGTTCTGGAGTGGTGGGAATGGCGACATAATATCTAGAAACTGGTCTATTAGCATTTATATTAGTGCGATCGCCTACAAAGCTTCTATTGCCTGAATTTATTTCTTGTCCGTTAGCAAAGCTGATAATCCGGGCGCTATATATCCCTCGTGACTCTAACTCACTCACCCGTTGTTGAGCGTTAGATACTCTGTTAAAAACACCTGACTGAATTACATTTCGGCCTTGATACTGGCGAATGTAAGCACTGGGTTCAATCTGACGGATTGCTTGTAGCGTTTGGAAATCGCTACCATCTACATAAACTAAGTAGCGCTCAAAGTTCTGGTTATATTGACTAAACTGTTCAGGTTGAGAGGGCTGAAAGTTCGGCTCAAATTGATTATTTTGTACTGGTTGAGAGGGCTGAAAATTCTGCTCTAATTGATTGTTTTGTACTGGTTGGGAGGGCTGAAAATCCTGCTCTAATTGACTCTCCTCCACTGGTTGTAACTGCGGTGATGGCTGTTGACCAAAGGGAATTGGCGGTGGCGGTAAAGTTTCACCTGCTTGTTGAGCAAGTAGCACGTTGCTGTTGTGGATTTGTGCTTGTACTGGGGTAGAGTCTGGAATCAGCAGTAACCATCCTCCCACTAACAAGGAGAGAAGTCTGATAGTGGGCTTCCATCCCTCAGAACTTCGGCGCAGCATCTGAAATGGGATAAATTGACTTGGTATTTCTCTCGACATAGTAATTAGAAAGTAGTCAAAGTATTTCTAGGCAATTTCCATCAGGAACTAATTAGTTCACCGTTGTAGCAACTATATAGCGTTAACGTAAAATTAGCTCATGTGCGTGGCAAAAAATACATCTTTCAGAGGGAATGGGGAATAGGGAACAGGGAACAGGGGAAACCCACGGCTTAAAAACTGAAGTGCTTTGGTAGCAAGGCTTTGAAGAGTGTGTGCTACAATTGGACAACCACGCAGCTATCGTGTCGTGCTTTGTATGAAAAAAGTCGTCGTTGGTCTTTCTGGTGGCGTTGACAGTTCCACCGCCGCAGCTATCCTGCACCATCAGGGCTATGAAGTGATTGGTTTGACTCTTTGGCTAATGAAAGGCAAAGGTCAATGTTGCTCTGAAGGTATGATCGACGCGGCTGATCTCTGTGAACAATTGGGCGTTCCCCATGAGGTTGTAGATATTCGAGATGTCTTTCAGACGCATATTGTCGATTTCCTGGTGACTGGTTACAGTGCTGGAATCACGCCTTTGCCTTGCTCCCAGTGCAATAAAACAGTGAAGTTTGGGCCAATGGTGCAGTATGCCCATGAACAATTGGGATGCGATCGCATTGCCACTGGTCATTATGCCCGAATTAGCTATGACGAAGCAACTGGACGTTACCAGTTATTAAGGGCTGTTGACCGCAATAAAGACCAGTCATACTTCCTCTATGATTTGTCTCAAGATTTACTTGCAGCAACCATATTTCCTCTGGGCGAACTAGAAAAAACTGATACGCGCCGCATAGCGACCGAATATGGACTGAAAACTGCTGATAAGCCAGAAAGTCAAGACCTATGCTTAGTGGAAAGTAACGGTTCCATGCGGGCATTTTTGGATAAATATTTGGCTCCTAAAACAGGCGATATTGTCGATACCACAGGCAAAGTTTTGGGACAGCATGATGGTGTCCATCACTACACCATTGGTCAGCGCAAAGGTTTGGGGATTGCTGCTGCCGAACCGTTGTATGTGATTGAATTAGATGCGGAAAATAATAAAGTAGTAGTAGGCGATCGCACTAAGGTAACTCAGCCAGAATGCACAGTAAATCGGGTAAATTGGGTTTCCATTGCTGAACCATCTACCCCGATTCATGCCCAAGTGCAAATTCGCTATCGTTCAACGCCTACACCAGTGACGGTGATTCCGTTGGAAAACTCCCGTGTGCGTTTGGTGTTTGATGAACCCCAATTCAGCATCACTCCCGGACAAGCGGCGGTGTGGTACGACGGGGAGAAAGTGTTAGGTGGCGGAATTATTGAACAGTTTAGTTAAACACGACTCCGGTTTCGGTAGAAGTCAAAACTGCCCCCCCTGTGAACTTCAGATAGGCAAAAGCTGCCCTGAGTTTTGGAGGGGTATTTTTGTGTTTAAATTGGATAATAATGCCAGAAAAAGAGCTACTCCTCAAAACTCTGATTCAGTAGCAGAGTCGGATGACATTGAATTTTTTTAACTAGTTTAAGTTGTTGCTGCCACCGCTCTCTAACTTTAGTCTTATTTCCAATAACGTTATATATATCTACTCAACATTATATTGAAACCGTATTCAGTAGGATCGCGGGTATTTTCCCAAAATTTTTTCATGCTTGTACTTTCAATAGTTTTTACTGAAGGTTGAAGCATTTATTTTTTCATTTACCCTACAACAAGCATTTATTGAATAAGTTAAATGAGCAAGAATTGACCAAGATAAATATTGTTCAATTGTTAGGACACTCCATAGAACATCTGCTTCATATATATTTACAAAACTGTTTCTTATCTGTCTTATCTGTCCTTGTCTTTTGTGCCTTGAAGAGTGAATATATTTTTAATCGTTTTATAAATTGACGAGTATCGAAAGCTTAAATTAGCTGATAACGGTTGTGAAAAATCCTAAAGTCACACCCGTACTACGGGCTACAAAAGTTTTTTCCTCAATAAGGAAATGTTCGGTCTGCAAATTACATTCAACTTCAATGGAGAATTCAAATGGAAAATCAAAAAAGATATGTCAAGTTATCTGTGGGCCACGAGCTTTTAGGAGTTAAATACGAATACAAACACTTTTTAACATCGACCTGTACAGAATCGTACAGCAAGTATCTGTGCTTATCTACTGACGATGCTTATGTTGCCTCTTTTACGATGGAGATTTTCGATACGGATCGATGTTCCTTCAAGTTTTATGATGGCCCCTATAAAGACCGATGGATACACTACGACGGTGGCTATCTCTACGTTACATCCAAGTACGATTATTTAGCTGGTGATTTCAGTGATAACGGATCTACCGTGAAATTATGGACTAATCAAAATGGAACTAAATATTGGTTCAAAAAAGGGAACAAGTACAAAAATGATGCTTGCGACAATTTTTTCTATGTCGTGACAACGGCTAATGAGAGTGAAGCACTCACTTTTAATATTACAGACATTCCTTCTAGTCTCCTCGAACCCCGCGATCGCCCTATCCCAAATCCTTTCAAAAAAGCTTATTTTTTCAAAGGAGACCAGTATATCCAGTTTGACATTGCTAACGATCGAGCCGATGAGGGTTATCCAAAACCGATTAAAGGCAATTGGCCGGGATTAGATGCCTTCGCTGACGGGTTCGATGCTGCCGTCCATTGGGACAATGAGAAGATTTATGTGTTCAAAGGCTCTGAGTATATTAGCTACGATGCGCCTACCGCTCAAATTGATAGTGGTTATCCAAAACCGATTAAAGGCAATTGGGCTGGAATGGATGACTTCAATAAAGATATTGATGCTGCCGTCAATCTAGGTAAGGGCCAAGTTTATTTCTTCAAAGGCCATTATTATACTCGCTATGATATTGCTGCCGAGCGAGCCGACAGTACTAGCTATAACATTTCATCTTCAGATTATTTGCCTGGAGTTAGTTTTGGGTCTATTGATGCCGCCCTGAATCTAGGTAATGGTAAGGTTTATTTATTCAAAGGATCTGAGTTTATTCGCTACGATATTGCTGCCGACAAAGCCGATGAAGGTTATCCAAAACCGATTAAAGGCAATTGGACTGGACTAGATGCCTTCGCCGATGGAATTGATGGTGCGACTGCGTTTTAGCCAACGATTTTAGCCAGAAGCTCAAAATCTTCAAAAACATCGATTTTCGGCGTTCCTGAATCGGAGTATGAATTTACATTTTTCGAGATAACTAAACAACGATTCTTTACCCCCGCCTTCATATTTAAGGCGGGGGTAATTTATAAATCAAAAATATTATGTCCCATCTAGAGCTATCAGCAAATTATTTTTAAAAAGCGAAATTCTGATAAATGTTTACCGTTCTTTAATACTTTGAAAATCAAAGTAAACATTGGAACACAAGGGTTGGTTTTATATCATTAAGTAAATCTCGGATATGGTTATTGCTCGGAATTTGATATACCCCAAACGGGCTTTGAGCATTATTATGCCCTTTGCTGTGTGCTATTGAACGTTGATGGGTAAGAAAGGAAGGACTCTCTATCAAAAACTACTTTTATCCTTTATGCTTGGCGATTCTTTCCCGCACAGCTTGGCGTATATCTTCCCAATCGTCAGGAGTTATCTCAGTTGCATTCCCAGAATTTAAACCTTCTAAAAGCATCGTTTCCAAACGTTCAGCCGCTTGACGCTTTTGGTCTTGGCGCACTAACTCACGAAAATATTCACTGACGCTGCTGTAACCACCAGTTGCCACTTTCTCTTCTATATAAGTCCGCATCGCATCAGGGAGAGATATATTTATACTTTTCACTGGCACTACTTCCCTAATTTTTCCTTCATAATATTAGTTTATGGCAATTTATGCCATTTATTGCCATACAAGGATCAATTAGCAAAAGCGATACTGCGGCGGGCTACGCTTACTTACTATCTATCAAAAACTACTTCTCTCTAATGTTCCTTCAAACTCTCTCAAAGCTTGTACGGTTCCTACTTGCCAAGCTAGTTCAACTGTAGACTCAAATTCTTCCCAGCTGACATCTTGAATAGACACTGTACTACCAGGTGCTAGCCACATTTGGCTAACAGGTTTAACAACGGGAGATACAGCAGTTATAAGCAATTCCAAATAAAGGAACTATTCTGAAACTTGAGGCTGGATTAGCTTTAGCGTAACCTAATCAGATCGCTTAGAGGCTAGTTGCAAAAACTTTCCTCCATTCCCTAAACTCTTTTTTTTCTCAGTACCAGCATTTTGATAAGTTAGTACATAATCTGAAACAATAGCAGTAAAAGCAGAGAGGGGATTAAGTTGAGTCACAATCCAGATGCCATAGCCCCCCACGGTGGACAGTTGGTTAATCGTATCGCCACACCAGAACAAAGAGCAGAGTTTCTCTCAAAAGCTGACTTTTTGCCACGAGTGCAACTTGACGATCGCGCCGTTTCTGATGTAGAAATGATTGCGATCGGTGCTTTTAGTCCGCTGACGGGTTTTATGAACCAGGAAGACTACGATCGCACTGTTACAGAAATGCGACTAGCTAACGGTCTTGTGTGGTCAATTCCGATTACACTATCTGTCAGTGAAGAAGTAGCTTCCCCCTTGCAAGAAGGTGGCTTAATCCGTCTGGATAACTCCAGAGGCGAATTTATTGGGGTTTTGCAACTGACACAAAAATATCACTACGATAAAACCCGCGAAGCAAGAAATGTCTACCGCACTGATGATGTCAAACATCCAGGCGTGCAGGTACTCTATAACCAAGGTACTGTAAATCTGGCGGGTGATATTTGGCTGTTGCAACGCGAACCTCATCCCCAGTTTCCCACTTACCAAATTGATCCAGCCGCCTCACGGCAAATGTTTAGAGACAAGGGTTGGAAAACCATCGTTGGCTTTCAAACTCGCAACCCTATCCACCGCGCCCATGAATATATTCAAAAGTGCGCTTTAGAAACTGTGGATGGTCTATTCTTGCACCCATTAGTTGGGGCGACAAAAGAAGATGATATTGCCGCTGATGTGCGGATGCGCTGCTATGAAATTTTGCTGGAACACTACTACCCCTTAGACCGGGTAACTTTGGCAATCAATCCAGCCGCAATGCGCTATGCTGGGCCTCGTGAAGCCATATTCCATGCTTTAGTCCGCAAAAACTACGGCTGTACTCACTTTATCGTCGGACGAGATCATGCTGGCGTGGGTGACTATTACGGCACTTACGATGCTCAATACATCTTTGATGAATTTGCCCCAAGTGAATTGGGCATTGTACCGATGAAATTTGAACACGCTTTCTACTGCACGCGCACTAAGCAGATGGCAACATCTAAAACCAGTCCCAGCATGCCAGAAGAACGCATTCACCTATCAGGGACAAAAGTTCGAGAAATGCTGCGGCGCGGTGAGTTACCTCCCCCAGAATTTTCCCGTCCTGAGGTGGCGGCAGAGTTAGCGCGAGCAATGCGAATACAAGTGCCGGCTTAGGGCAAATTGTCAATAGATCAGCAGTATCGACTGTCACTTTACACTATAGAGTTCAGCCCTGTAAGCTGCTAACTGATAGCTAAGGGCTGATAGCTAATTATGGAACGGCGCACGTTTTTACAAAGAATTGGCTCAATACTCGCGGTATTGGGGGTAACTGAAGCTCAGTGGTTGACTTTGGGAAATCGCTATTACCAGGCTTTGGCACAACCCAGTCCACGCAAATTAGCATTACTAATAGGTATTAACCAATACCCGGAAATTGCCGCCCTCAGTGGTTCTCTGACGGATGTAGAACTCCAAAGAGAACTTTTGATTCATCGCTTTGGTTTCCAAGGGTCAGATATTTTAACCTTAACTGAGGAACAAGCTAGCAGGGAATTCATTGAGGCGGCTTTTTTGGATCACCTGGGTAAGCAAGCTAAACCGGGTGATGTGGTAGTCTTCCACTTTAGCGGCTATGGCAGCCGTGTCAAATTGGACACATCGCCAGATACAATGCACAATGCTCTGGTGCCAGCTAATGTGGCTCAAGATACACAAGATGAGCAAATAGTCAACTATATATTAGAAGAAACTCTACTGCTATTATTGCGATCGCTCCCCACAGACAGAGTAACAGCAGTATTGGATACTAGCTATTATGCTCCTAGCACAGTCTTAGGATTAAAAATTCGCGCCCTTCAGGAGTCAGTAGCCAAGCTAGCAGCAGAAGAACTCGACTTTCTCAAACAACTTCAAACTCAGAAATTACTTAGCACTCCAATTGTTTTAGCAGCTACCTCAGAACCGAAGCAGCCGGCAAGAGAAGGATTATTCTCTGGTTTTAGTGCCGGGTTATTTACCTACGCCTTGACACAGTATTTATGGGAATTCACCCCAGCCACCACAATTCAAGTCGCCCTCTCCCATGTGGAAAATTCTCTATCCAAATTGGGTAGTAAACAGCAATCAGCGTTATTAAGTAATAAGAAAAATCAAGATATACCGTCTCTACTGCCAGACAGTGTAAATGGTGCAGAAGGCGCGGTAACAGCTATTGAAGAAGACGGTAAAACAGTCCATCTGTGGTTAGCAGGATTACCTCCACAAGTGCTGCTATACTACGGAGTGAATTCTCGATTCACCCTCGCAACAACAGAGCAATTAGTATTGCGATCGCGCACTGGGTTAACAGCAAAAGCGCAAATTTCCAAAATTGAAGGTGCAAATCCCCTACAAGTTGGGCAACTCGTCCAAGAAGCAGTCCGGGTTTTACCCCGAAATATTAATTTAACAATAGCTTTGGATACTGGATTGGAAAGAATTGAGCGGGTAGACGCCACAAGTGCCTTTGCTGGATTTTCCCATGTGTCCACCACAGTAGCAGGAGAAAAACCCGCTGATTATTTATTTGCCAAACTACAGGAAATTCCCAGTCATTATGGTCTATTTTCTCTTGGTGGCGAGCTAATTCCCAATACCACCGGAGAAGTAGGAGAAGCAGTAAAATTAACAGTGCAAAGGTTAGCGCCAAAATTATCAACCCTGTTTGCAGCCAAGTTATGGCGGCTGACAGAAAATGAAGGTTCTTCCCGCTTACCTCTCAAGGCAACTTTAGAAATAATTAGTGGCATATCGCCTCGCGTCGTCATGCAGCGCGAAACAGTAAGAACTTTTAAAAAATCAGTACAGACGCGATTAATTGCGTCTCTCCCCACTCCGATTGTGCCTATCGGTAGTCGAATGCAATATCGAGTGGAAAACCAGAGCGATCGCCCAGTATATTTAATCTTGCTGGGATTAAACAATAATCAGACAGGAGTTGCTTTCTATTCTTGGGAAACCCCCCAAGAACCAAACACTGCCGACACTAAACCCCTCCTCAAAGAAGTCGTCATCGCCCCAGGTAAAACCCTCACCCTACCCCAAACTAATGCTGCTTCCCAATGGGTGATTTCAGGGCCAGCTTCTGAGTGCGAACAACAACTAATTTTTAGTACTGCCCCTTTTAGCGAAACTCTCGCCGCCTTGAGCACTGTCAAGTATTCCACAGCCGAACAGCGGCCGATTAGCCCATTGCTGAATCCCTTAGACGTTGCACAAGCCTTGCTACAAGACTTGCATAACGCCAGCGCCCTTAAAACGGAGATGAACGGCACAGCAACCGACTCATATATATTGGATGTGAATAATTGGGCAAGTATTAGCTTTAATTTTCAAGTTGTGTAAACAACGATATGATGAGGCGATCGTTTCTGATAATAGAGCCTTAAAACTTGAGCCTAAATTTTATTTATCTTGGTGTTATAAAGCCCGTTGTCATGCATTAAAAAATACTCATGATTTAGCTATTGAAAGTTTGACACAGGCAATTAAGTTCAGAGGTGACCAACATCAAGATTTGACACCAATTAGTAATGCCATGCCCCTACAATAAATGTATACGTATCAAGGGTTTTCGTGAATTGGTATGAACGCTCTACAAGTCCGCCTACGCTGACTAGTCTTCGAGATCATCTCCAGTCAAAAATTGTTTATACCAGCATAAGCTAGAGTTTTGTATAACTTTAGTTGTACTCCCATTGATGATCGGGACTGTTCAAATTGAGTCTTTATCTCATAAAGTATGAGCTATAAACCAGAAAAAATCTCAATTGAATTCAGTCGCCAGCAGGATGAGACTCAGCACAATATTTTTTACACTTATAAATAAACCTGATAAACAACTTGGGAACAGCGTATGCCTCTTCACAAACTTGAACATTTTGACCCAAACTATCGAGAAACTTTCGGCGGAGACGATGTTAAAGCATTGGATCTTTATACTGAGTCAGGAGAAAGAGTTGGCTCAGTGGCTGATGTTTTAGTTGATGACGATGGTCATTTTCGGTATTTAATTATTGATACAAGCGTAGATTTTTTTGGTAAGAAAATATTACTACCAATTGGTCTTTCCCGGATCGATTATCCTGCAAGACGCGTCTATGTTGATGGATTAAGCAGACAACAAGTAGAAAATTTAGTTGAGTACAAAGAAGACGCGATCGTTGATAATGATTACGAAGAAAAGGTACGGAGTGTATTTCGTTCTCCAACCAGCGGTGTGACTTTTGATCGCGATACATACAATTACCAGACAGAACCAGCTTTATACGGGTTGAATGAGCAATATCATCAAACTTTTAGACTCTATGAAGAACGATTAATTGCCAACAAACACCGCATCAAAACCGGAGAAGTATCGGTTGGTAAACACATTGAAACAGAAACTGCACGCGTTACCGTACCTATTCAAAAAGAACGAGTTCTGATTGAGCGAGTTGTGCCAACAGAAGCAGGAAAGGTTGTAAATCCTAATGAAATTAAGTTCCAAGAAGGGGAAGTAGCACGCATAGAAGTGTACGAAGAAACACCTGAGATACATAAAGAAGCGTTTGTGCGTGAAGAAGTCCGGGTAAAGAAAGTAGTAGAACGGGACACTGTGGAAGCACAAGACACCATTCGTCGAGAAGAGTTAGATGTTGATACTGCGGGTAATTTACATGTGCAGGAACATGGTACCACTACACATGAAACTGTTTAAGTCGCTAGTCAATAAGTTTGTTTGGTAGATTTATCTGAAATAATTATGCAGGCAAAGCTAATTTTTATCTCTGTCTGTGTTTTTGGATTCAAAAGGTTAGATTCCCGGTTCCTTAGAGAAACCGGGAATCTAATTTTTTTAAAAATTTACATCTTGATCAACAATCTATAAACGCAAATTTCCTTGGTTCTGCCATCAAAAAATATCTATAACTTTTGATTATTTAACTTATGAAATAATTCATTCGCCAGAAAGAGGCAAACAAGTAATTAAATGTCTAACTTAGTTATTAGGAGATGGGAAGAAAATTTTTGAGGAAAATATAATGGTACTCTACAAATTACAAGATTTTGAGCCTAACTATCGCGATACTTTTGAAGGTCACGACATTAATGGGCTTGGCGTTTATACACAAGGAACTGATGAGAAAATTGGCACTGTCAGCGATGTTTTAGTGGATGAGGAAGGTCATTTTCGCTATCTAGTCGTTGATTTAGGCTTCTGGATTTTTGGTAAAAAAGTGTTATTACCAATTGGTCGCGCTCGTATCGACTATAACGTTGATCGCGTCTACACAATTGGCTTGACTAGAGAGCAAGCAGAAGATTTACCTGAGTTCAATGAACGTCAAACCCTTGATTACGATTATGAAGAACGGGTGCGTGGAGTATATCGCCGACCCACAGACTATACCCGGCCTGTAGAAGCATCATTACCATTGGAAGCTACAGCACCAGTGGATGCAACCTATCAGCAGCCAGTTACGCCTACTTACAATCGTGATAGCTACAATTACGAACATGAGCCTTCTTTATACGGGTTACATGAGCAAGATCATCAAACTCTGAGATTGTACGAAGAACGGCTGATTGCCAGTAAACGCCGTCAAAAAACTGGAGAAGTGACGATTGGCAAGCACGTTGAGACTGATACTGCACGGGTTGCAGTCCCAGTAGAAAGAGAACGAGTTGTGATTGAGCGTGTAACTCCAGTAGATGCAGGTACTGCCGTTTCTGGGCGCGAAGCAGACTTCCGTGAAGGCGAAGTTGCTCGCGTAGAAATCCACGAAGAAACTCCTGAAGTTCGCAAAGAAGCATTTTTGCGCGAAGAAGTTAGAGTTAGAAAAGTGGTCGATCAAGACACAGTTGAAACTCAAGAAACCGTGCGTCGTGAAGAGTTAGATGTGAATTCTGGTAATCTTCCGATTGAAGAGCGCTAACTAACAGAGTCATTAGTTATCAACTAATGACTAATAATTAATTCGACACAGTACAGGTGAGGCTGTAGAATTGCTTTACCTGTGCTTGTAATAGCAATATCTGATAGCATTTTAGAATTTGGATTGCGAATATGAATTGGACAAATACATTTGCCACAAATATTTTCTAAATAGCATTCAGATGATCAATACATTATAATTTAGCTACATAGAAAGCAGTTCATAAAATTTGCATATGAATAGCCAACCGATGACAAAAAACATTGGACAGGCAAACTCTGACTCTCGTACTAGCACCTCGTTAGCAGATTTAAGAAAGAAGGTGAGGAATTTTGCTGTGTTCGATCAGCAAGGTCAGCTAGTAGGAGTAGTTCACGACTTAATTGTGGATGCTAATCGCCGATTAAACTTAGTTATATCTAATCAGGCGAATCAAGGAACTCTAGAATATGGTCAGCAGTTAGCCGATAAATATCCTTCATTATTTCGATTGCAGAGCCAGAGAATAAAAAAAATCGACAAGCCGACTAAATCTGTTTTCATAGACTTAAACAAATCAGAAATCGAGTATATGCCTGAATATTTAGAAACAGAAACACCAGGCGAGCGCACACTATCAGAAAACTCAATTGAGCAACTAGACAATTATCAAACTACAAATAGCCCAATTGAGCCAGTAAATTTAGATGATGTTACCGAAGAACAGATTATTCGTCTACTAGAAGAACGCCTAGTTGTTGAAAGCAGTAAGCGTAAAGTTGGTGAGGTGATTGTTCGCAAAGTAATCGAAACCCGGATGATACAAGTTCCTGTCCGGCGTGAAAGGTTGATTGTGGAACAAATTAGTCCAGAACACAAACAACTTGCAGAAATTGATTTAGGACAAGAGGAGATTTCTGGCGTTGACTTGACCGAAGTAGAAGGACTTGAGGCTACACATTTTGACAGTGGTTTAACGGTAAGCGGCGAATTTAGCTCACCTAAAACTGCTAGTTTATTGTTGAATGCGATCGCACTAGAGCAAAATCACGGCTGCAAGCAAGTGCGAGTGACCATTGGTGTTGAAGATGAGTCACACCAGAAAAAATACCAGGAGTGGTTTGACCGCTGTTCTAAAGGTCAATCACTAAAGCCGGAAAAATAAGTTTCTAGCAGATTAATTTTAGTAGGGTGGGCATTGCACACCCTATTTTTTTGCTGATTTAAGAAAAGAAAGTTAACTCATCCCACGGCGACGAAAACATCGCAAGTCTTTCCGACACGCTGCTGCGTTCGCTCATTTTCTTGAATTGCCGTGAGAAAATTGAAGTCAACAGTACCAAATGACTAATGACCAATGACTAAACCGGCGGGCGGCTATCCCAGACACCCTGAGAAGGAATGGCATTCTCGCCGATTTTCGTTCCCTTGCGGGTAACCGAAATGTCTCCAAAGCAACTTAATTTACAATACTAAGCAGTTGCCTTGCTTTTGGCTACCTTGCAATGAAATTTCGACTGAAAAGACTTTCACCGAAGAAACGACAGCGCCTGATCTCACCTATTCAGATTCAAGCTCGAGATGGAAAATTTGAGATTATGGGTATGGGTGCATGGCATTCCTACTGGCGCGATCCCTACCATCTGCTGCTAACGATTCCCTGGGCTGGCTTTCTGATCCTGATTTGTACTTTCTATATAACTATTAATGCTCTATTTGCCCTAGCTTACTTGATAGGAGGAGATTGTATTGCCAATGCCCGACCTGGTTCTTTTTTAGATGTCTTTTTCTTTAGCGTCCAAACCCTAGCATCTATCGGCTATGGGGCAATGTATCCTAAAACAACTTACGCCAACATTATTGTCACCATTGAAGCAATGATCGGTTTGGTGGGAATTGCTGTGATGACGGGACTAGCGTTTGCTCGATTCTCCCGACCCACAGCTCGGGTACTCTTTAGTCGTGTTGCTGTAATTACACCTCATGATGCGATGCCGACTCTCATATTTCGCACCGCTAATCAGCGTCGCAATATGATTCTGGAGGCGCAGATGCGAGTCTACTTAATGCGCGACGAAGTTTCTTTAGAAGGGCAGTTCATGCGTCGGTTCTATGATCTCAAACTGCTGAGGAACCAAACACCTAGCTTTACGTTGAGCTGGTCAGTGATGCATGTCATTGATGAGTTTAGTCCTCTATATGGGATGACACCAGAATCGTTAACCCAGACAAATACTATGCTGATCATCTCTTTGAGTGGCATTGATGAAACGGTTGCACAGGTTGTCCATGCCCGTCATAGTTATGGTGCTAATGAAATTTTGTGGAACAATCAATTTGTCGATATCATCCACCACACACCCGATGGACATCGCTACATTGATTACAACCGCTTCCACGATGTTTTACCTTTAGATGAAATGCTTTGAATGCCTGAAAGTTACTCGGAAGCTTGATTGGGTGGTGGTTGTAAAGATTTAACGACAACCCGACCATGTTCAACTACAGTGCAACTTTTAACCATGCTCTTGCTGGGGTTAACTGGCACATCCTGGCACTGGTTTTGGTGGGAGATATTTTGCTCCTGTTGTTGATTGAGGACGACAACACAACAGGCGCAGGAGGCAAAGGACATATAAAATATTTTGATCTCTATATTTATTATCGCGCTACTGATGCTGTTTGGCTGAAAAATTTGCTACCCATGTGTTTTGATAATTCAGTGCTGGTTTAAAGCGTATATGCGAAACTATGACTGTAAGTACTTGCTTCCTTGTGCTTGTAACCTGTTTGATATATCTAAACCGAGTAAACAGGAAAGCGGTTATAGATCCCGCCCCGCTTTCCTCCCTGCTCAAACTTGTTTAGCAGGGTTAGACAGTGGGTTTTTCTAATGAAAAATTTTTTGAGATACCTGGGTTTAGGTTTCCTATCTACCTTTTTGACTGCGACTCCCGGATTGGGAGCTGAACGCATTAGCTTTTATTACCCTCCCTTCGGCGAATTCTCCTTGTCTGTGGACTCGCTGGAAACTTTTGCGAAAGTTGGCAAAATCGATCAAGATTTTTCATTTTATGCTAGCCGTGCTACCCCCCAACAACTCGCTCAATTGCGGGATCTGCTCCAGCAGAAGTTCAATGTCACTCCTACATTAGTATCTCAGGTTACCTACTCGCCTATAGGCGAACAAGTGATGCAACAGCTAGGAGAATTACTCCTCACTGAGTCTCGACAGAACGGCTTCTATGCCATACGTGCCTCTTTGATTTTGGCTGCTGTTGATCAAGAAGGTTTAACGGTTGTGAATTTGCTGCGGAAATTTCCTAGCAATACTGTGCGAGTGAATTTCACAGAAGGCTTAAGGATAGTTGATGACTTGTCACAATTGCTCAAAAAAAGGGATGAAGTTGTTGCCTCTCTTCAAAAAGAAGCGATCGCTCAAGCAGCGAATTCAACAATTGACTTCTCACAACAGCTAGATTTGCGATCGCCAGGAAAATTCCGCTGGCAGAAAAAAAGCCTGGAGCTAAATGACTTTTCTCGCAATCGCCGTCTACCGGTGGATATTTATTTACCTGCAACTCAAAACTCACAACTCCCAACTCAGAATTCCCTGTCGCCTCCCTTTCCCCTCATCGTCATTTCTCATGGTCTCGCCTCAGACCGCTTTACCTTTGTCTACCTAGCTGAACATCTAGCATCCTACGGTTTTGCTGTTGCTATACTGGAACATCCTGGTAGTAATGCCGAACGCATTCAACAATATTTTGCGGGTTTGGCTGGGCCGCCAGATGCAGAAGAATTTATCAACCGACCTTTGGATATTAAGTATCTCCTCAATGAACTCCAGCGTCTAGATAAATCTGATCCCGCCCTCTTGGGAAAACTCAATTTTCAGCAAATTGGGGCGATCGGTCATTCCTTTGGCGGTTATACTGTTTTGGCTCTAGCAGGAGCAAAGATTAACTTTGAGCAACTGAGGCAAGATTGTAATCCCAATAATTCATCCTTTAATTTGTCGCTCTTTTTGCAGTGTCAAGCAATTGAGTTACCGCCGACAAATTACGAACTCAAAGACGATCGCATCAAGGTGATCATGGCGATTAATCCGATTAACAGCTCAATTTTGGGTGAGGGCGGAGTGAGTCAAATTAAAATACCTGTAATGCTGGTAGCAGGTAGTCAAGATATTTTCGCCCCACCCGTATTTGAGCAAATTCGCCCCTTTACCTGGCTTTCTGACTCCAATAAGTATCTAGCCTTAATCGAAAATGCTACCCACTTTTCAGCGATCGC
Organism: Nostoc sp. NZL; assembly: GCF_015714705.1. Taxonomy (NCBI): domain Bacteria; kingdom Bacillati; phylum Cyanobacteriota; class Cyanophyceae; order Nostocales; family Nostocaceae; genus Nostoc; species Nostoc sp. NZL. The sequence goes on from NZ_WBKL01000103.1 coordinate 25,718, forward strand.
AGAACCTACTTCTGAAAATGATGTCTTACCTGTACCACCTGCCTTGCTGGGTCCTGATCGTGCTCCTGTTTATTCCTATCTCAACGCCCTCAGCGTAGCTTTTTTGGAAACCCATCTTCTCAACCATCCTGAATACCGTTCCTATTTGCAGCCATCCTACGCCACATTTATTAGTAAAGAGCCTCTTAATCTCAGTCTTTTACAGTCGTTGTCGGTAGATCAATTCACTCAAATTTGGAATGGGTCAACTACCCAATCAAGCAAACCATCAAATCCCCAACCTACCCCTACCCCCCGTTAGTTATAAGCTGAAAAACATCTAAAATGATCTGAATAAAAAAACCTCTTAGAGGTTTTACAGAAAGACGGTGAGAATGGGATGAATCGTCGCTCGCCGTCTTGGTCATTAGTATGAAAAAGCCAAGAAAAATCATGAAGACCTACTAAGGACTTCGATTTTCGCCGGCTGAAGTTTTTACAGCCGGGGAATGGGTTAAACCTTAAGTAATTATACGGTGTACAATAGAAGGCAGAAAATTAGAAATTATCTTGACTTACATCTCAGATCCCCAACTTATTAGAAAAGTCGGGGATCTTGTTGTTCATGAATGATTTAAGTTTGCTATGGAAGGTACAAGTCTCAAGCATTCCTTTGATGAACTCAAAGCTAAACCCAAATAAATTAGTATTTACATTAAATTTTTGGCAGATAAATATGTCGTTGTAATTTGCATTAAAGACAATGAACTAGCCCTATTCTATTATTTTAAAAAATCAAAACCTGGATATTCCCTTTTCAAAAAACCAGTAAATATGCTGATAGTAATTTCCAAGTTAGTTAGAAACTCTAACTATTGCAACCATAAACCAAAATCTATATGTCTTTTTTGCTTCTAAGCTATGAATTAGATATGACAATTTCCTAAAACAGGAGCTATTTGTCAGGGAATTGAGATATTTGTACTGAGGTATTCATAAAAACTTATTTAATAAAATCTTTACTATATATATGCCTGTCGTTAAGAAGTATTAAGAAATCCTTATTAAAGAATATTGCAATACCTTGATTTAATTGCTAACGTGTGTATGACAATGATGCTGATGAACGCTCTGATCTAGGAGAAATAAAATCTATGAGCTATACCCATTCAGCCAAGTGTGTTCGGGTTTGACGGGTTAAAAACGAGAAATTTCTGCCTCGTATAGACAATTATGAGGGATTGCAGATTAACCATGAAATATCTCGTTGCCAAAGGCTTAGTTTCAGTTTGATTTCAATTACGATTGCTTATTTGTCTTACCTTGTGCCGACAAGCGAGTAGCTCTTGATTGTGTATATCGGCAATAACGAAGAGTTTGGTAAGACTTAGATTTTGGAGGATAAAACCAATGGAGATTCAAGGTAAAGTTGCCCTAATTACAGGGGCTTCCCGTGGGATTGGACGAGCGATCGCCCTCGAACTAGCGCAACAAGGCATCAAGCGACTGATATTGGTAGCACGCGATCGCCAAAAGTTAGTCGAGGTAGCTAACGAAATCGAGGCGATGGGCACGGAAACTGCGATCGTGGCCTTAGATTTGACCCAAACAATTGAAGTGAATATCGCTGTTGCCCAACTGTGGCGCAATTACGGACAGATTCACCTGCTGGTTAATTGTGCGGGAGTCGCATACCAAACCTCCTTTTTGCAATCTAAACTGCCCCAAGTTCAAGAAGAACTCTCTGTGAACTTATTAGGGATGTACAACCTCACTAGTCTGATCGCTCGACGCATGGCCAGCCAAAAGCAAGGCACAATCGTCAATGTGTCGAGTCTGATGGGGAAGGTGGCTGCACCGACGATGGCAACTTACTCAGCTACCAAGTTTGCCATCTTAGGATTTACTCAAGCCTTACGGCGCGAACTAGCTGATTACAATATCCGAGTCATTGCATTACTGCCTTCTCTGACAGACACAGACATGGTGCGCGACTTAAAATTATTTCGCTGGGTGATCCCCATGACTCCCCAGGAAGTAGCTAAAGCACTCGTCACCGGAATGCAAAATGATTCACCAGAAATTTTAGTCGGATGGCAAAGTCATTTAGCTGTATTGTGTCAACGCCTTGCCCCTTGGTTGCTAGAGCTAATTTTACGAATAGCAACCCCGCCAGCACCAAGAAAACAACAGCCGAATCAAAAACTGAACAAGCTGATCCCGAAACTGAATTTTTTGACCAGAATCCATCGTTTCGGTGATTTGTTCTTGTCAAGAACATGATTTTTTGGGTGTCTGCACGTAAGTCTTAAATTTTAGAGGCGATCGCCTCCTCTCCTGCGGTCAATTGCCTTTACCTTGAGGGTAAAAACGGGATTACCCGACCAAATCAACTAGATTGACCGCAATCAGCCATCCTTACCCAACCCAACTCAATCAGCTTCTAACTCCAGACATCGGCAATCTGCATAGACTAACTATATTTTGCCAAAAGCGTTGATCCCTGCTGATCATAAATTTCTGACTACATCTGGCGTATTAGCAGATGGTAAACAAACTTTATCAATAAATAGAACACAAAGATGCGAATATCTGGGTAGACTGCACCGATGATTACTAGACTTGCCTGAGTTCGCAGTTACTGAAAATCACCAAATTAAAAATGTTATGGCTCAGGGTATTTATTGTATCTGCACTGAGCTAGGTGTTATTAGATACTCATGCAAATTTTATAGATATAACTTATTTCGGAGCAACCAGAAATGCTTTCCTTCCCCACAACGCTTACTCCTTTGCCCGAAATCATTGATGGCTTGCCGAATATTTCTGGTTGGGAAACAGAGGTTATCTCTGTAGTTAACCATGATCAACCAGTATTTTTACCAACAACGAATATCCGCTTAGAAGACATCAAGGCTGTGTTTGCGATCGCCTTACACATGCACCAGCCAACTATACCTGCTGGACATGGCGGTTCACTGATCAGCAATCTGCAATATATGTTTGAACATCCTCATGAAGGGGATAACCACAATGCAGATCCTTTTGCATATTGTTATAGCCGCATGGGAGACTTGATCCCCGAACTCGTTAATCAAGGTTGCAATCCCCGTGTGATGTTGGATTACTCTGGTAATCTTTTGTGGGGACTGCGACAAATGGGACGCGGTGATGTTCTGGATAATCTCAAACGTATTACTTGCGACCCAACCTATCAACCTTATGTAGAGTGGTTGGGTACAATGTGGGGTCATGCAGTTATTCCTTCCACACCCATAGCAGATATCAAATTGCATATCATTGCATGGCAACATCATTTTGCGGCAATTTTTGGCTGGGAAGCACTAGCGCGAGTTAAAGGATTTTCGCCTCCAGAAATGCATCTACCCAATCACCCTGATGCTCTCTTTGAATTTGTGAAAGCGCTGAAAGAATGTGGATATCGCTGGCTACTTGTTCAAGAACATTCTGTAGAAACGATTAGCGGTCAATCTCTTACCCACAAACATTTACCACATCGTTTAGTTGCTCGTAATTCTCAAGGCGAAACAATTAGCATCACAGCCTTAATTAAAACCCAAGGTTCAGATACTAAATTAGTCGCACAAATGCAACCTTATTATGAAGCCAAAACCTTATCAAAACAACAAATTGGCGGTGTATTTGTACCACCGATAGTTAGCCAAATTGGAGATGGTGAAAATGGCGGCGTGATGATGAATGAATTTCCTAGTGCGTTTAAACAAGCTTGGTGGGATATGGTGAATAACGGTGGAGGAAAATCAGGTGTAGTTGGGATGTGTGGTACAGAATATTTGGAATTAATCGAAGCAGCGGGCTGCAAACCTGAAGATTATCCAACTTGTCAGCCAGTGGGACAACATCAAATTTGGGAGCGAGTTTCACCAGATAATATTCAACCGCAAGCTGTAGAGAATGCAATTCAAGAATTGAAGCAAACAAACTCTAATTTTCATCTGGATGGAGCTTCGTGGACAAATCATATCAGTTGGGTAAAAGGATATGAAAATGTGTTGTCTCCCATGTACCAATTAAGCAGTTTATTTCATCAAAAGATTGATCCGTTACTGCAAGCTGACTCAGCAGAACCGATCACTAGACAATCTCAATACCGTAACGTTCTCCTACATAATCTTTTGCTGCAAACCAGTTGTTTTCGTTATTGGGGACAAGGCGCTTGGACTGATTACGCACGTGAGATTTACAAACGTGGCGAAAGCCTGCTAAAAACGATATTTTAATCAGAAATAACTCAGGTGAAAGAATGAAACAGCCCTGCTTTTTAAGGGTGGGGCAGAGGGTATATTCTAGGTTAGAATATCACTAAATCAAGTATATTGGTTTCTAAATAGGCAGTATAAATGAAAAATATTTATGAGATTGTAGAAATGATTAGACATTTCAGCATGATTTAATAGTGATTTTTAAATCAGTATTTTAGCAATCATTTATTGGCAAAAATTGTTCACATTTGGGTCGTTTCTCTAAAATTATATTGCTAAACCAAAGGTAACAATATTTCAAATTTCGTACCTATCCCAATCTGGGAATGGAAATTTAATTTACCACCATGTTTCACGGTTATAATTCGATAACTTACTGCTAAACTGGTATTTTTACTATTCTTTGTTTCCAGAGAAAACGACTCCACAATTTGCTGTTGCAATTCTTGAGACATTCCAGGCCCATTATCGGCAATGCGAATTAATATCCAACGAGAATCTGGTGCATTTGGGTTACTTGCTTCTTGCGAAATTATTTCTGTAGTAATTTCAATTCGAGGTTTTTGAATAGTTTTTGTATCTTCTATATGCAAAGACTGTCGCACTGCTTCATTGAGTAAAGTATCTACAACTTCGCTGAAAATATTCATCAAAACCTGGTTTATCTGCCCCATAAAGCAATACACTGGGGGCAATTGACCGTAGTATTTGACGATTTCAATTTCTCCTTGTAGACGGCTATTAATTAATAAAATAATACTATCTATACAAGCATGTAAATCTACTGGCTTGGGATAAAGCTCATCGATATGACAAAAGTTTTGTAAACTAGTGACAAGTTTTTTTAATCTTTCTGCTCCAGTGCGGATACTAGCAAGCGATCGCGACAAATCTTGTTCTAAAAAATCAAATTCAATCTCTTCTTTAAGAAGATTAATCGCCTGGGAAACTGATGGTAACTCTTGATCGTAAGCTGCTATCAGCTTGAGTAAATCTTGGCTGTAGTTGGAAACATAAGTTATATTCCCCCAAATAAAACCCACTGGGTCTAAAATTTCGTGCGCTACGCCATCTACCAAACGTCCCAGATTTGCCATCTTATCATTTTGAATCATTTGGGCTTGACTGCGTTCATATCGCACCAGATTGTCGATTCCTCGAATTTGCCAAGAAATAATATTCAATTCTTGGACATCTAACAACCTATAAGCACCAGATTCTGTTTGTACTACAATTGGTTCTGCTAAAAATTCTGGCGATCGCTTTAAGCTAAGTTGCATCGCAGTTAAAATCGATGTTGTATCAGCAAGCAGCAAAATTGGTATCCGCGTATAGCTGTAGAGAACGGCTAATGGTTGCTGAACAAATAACTCTTGTCCATAGGGGCGAATCAAAAATTCCAGCAGTCGCCGCCGCGAAATCATCCCAAAGAACTTTCCCTGTTCTACCAAAATTACTCCTGGTAGCTGGGGGTATTTTTCCAAAAAACTAGCCACTTCCATACCAGTGTGATTGATTTCCACTGGGAAGTTGTACATTGGTAGTTCTTGGAGAGTTGAATCTAAATCGAGATCGCGATCGCTACCAAGAGACACAAATGGCGGTAAGATTTGGCTACTGAATTCTTCTGACACTAGACACCCTGATTTTTACAAAGACAGGTAAACAATAAGTTAATATTTTACATTCTGCCACCCTGTAATATGCGGTTTCAGTTTAGGTATCTAGTAAAATAAGTGTTGTGTCAGGGTGAAAATCGTTCTAAAGCGACTGGAAGCTATTGGCGTGCGATTTATAATCAGTCCGATAGCACGTTCGTGTTCGCTTCACGCTTCAAAGAGCCGATCATCTGCCCAATTGCGTAGACGCGGAGCGGCTTATCGTTAGACATCGCTTTGCGTTGAACCAGAAGCTTAATATTTTGCTATAAATTACGAATTACGTAGCTTGCTTCTCGTCAGAGGCGAGTATTACGAATTACGAATTACGAATTACGAATTACGAATTACGAATTACGAATTACGAATTAAAAAAGGGGTGGTGTAAAAGAGTCATCTGTGGCTTAATTTGTTTAGACACAAATTTTACTGCTACCAGGGTAATCACGATGACAAATAGACCTCCTTCCGAACCGGAGTCATCCCAAAGAACTGCCCTTGGCTTTGATGAGTTTATAGCCATTCTGGTTGCCTTCACCACTATCGGAGCGATTCTTTTTTGGTCATTGTCCCGCAGGGATTCTAGCTGGGACTTAAACGGGCTGCTTTCGCCTTCCTCTACTCCGTCTCCTAGTGTTCAGCCAAATCAAATATTGCCCTCCCCGACTCCCAAGGTAGAACCAAATGCAGTCCCCAACAACGTTTTGCCGTCATCTCCACCTGAGGCTGTTGTGGAACCCAAGACACCTGCATTGTCAACTAACAACGCAACTTCTTCTCGCACAGTCTTACCATCTGCTGAGGTAATCCCAACTCAATCCCCACAACCACAGACACCTGTATCCTCTTCAGCAGGGCTTGAGGCATCAATTACATCATCAGCATTGCCTTTAGTAACTCCAGCAAAACAAAAATCTATTATTCCGCCGCCAATAGCATTTAACGATGTGCCTAATAACTTCTGGGGTCGGCGTTTTATAGACGTTCTTTCTTCCCGTGGGATTCTCAAGGGGTTTCCTGATTATTCATTTAGACCAAATCAGCCTGTAAACCGCGCCGAATTTGCTGCTATCCTGCAAAAAGCTTTTGACCAAGAACTGACTAAGACTGCGATCGCATTTCAAGATGTACCAGCAAAATTCTGGGCTACTCCAGCAATTGACCAAGCCATCAGTGCCGGATTTCTCAAAGGCTACCCGAAAAAAACCTTCAAACCACAACAAAATATTACGCGAGTGCAAGTTTTAGTTGCCCTTGTTAGTGGGTTGAATTTGAAAGCACCCACTTCCCCAAATCAGATTTTAAGTGTCTATAAAGATACTAAAGATATTCCAACCTATGCTAATAGCAAAATAGCTGCTGCTACAGCCAATGGTCTGGTCGTTAACTATCCAAATCCCCAAATTCTTGCTCCCAACAAAGTAGCTAGTCGGGCTGAAGTGGCGGCGATGATTCATCAAGCTTTAGTAAAACGGGGCAAATTGGAGGGAATTTCATCTCAAAACATTGTGCGTATGCGTAGCCCGTCGCAGGCATCGCCCAAAGTATCTCCAGAACTTTCGCAGACTGTAAAACCGAGCCTAAAGGGTAAATTGTCCGCTGGTGGTTCGTCTCAATGAACTTCGTAGGGAATTTTGAGAGAAGTCTGATCGCCGACTTCCAGCGATCAGACTTCGGTGATTTGGAATTAGAGCGTACTCCTACACAGGAGCAAGCTACGCCTAGAGTCTCGTAGAGAAGCGATAGTCAGATATTAAGCTTCTGGAATTTGTTTACCAACCACTTGTGATTTAAGAGTGGTGATTTCACTAGTTAACTCTTTCCTGGTTGAGGCTTTGAGTAAATAGCGGTAAACAAACCAGGCAGAGTAACCAATACCAATCAACTCAAAAGTAGGAGCTACCAAGGGGATATCATTCAAAGCATCTAATATTGCCAAGAGTACTTTAACCCCAACAATTGATCCCACAATTAAACCAACAGTGACCAGGGGTTGCTTATATTGATTAAAGAAGCTTCCGAGATATTCTGGCAATGTTGCTAAAAAGCTAGAAATTTGCTCCCCGTATTTTAGCCATTCGTCTTGAGACTGTGCGGGAGGCTGAAGTTTGGTAATGGTTCCCGTTTGGTTGTTGATTTCTGCCACTGTAGTCTCTTTGGATGCGGTTTCAGTAAATTCTTGTTCTGGCATTTTCACTCCCATAAATTTGACAGTTGAGTTTTTTTAATCTGGATAATTACAACCAAAAGGCTGTTGATTAGGTAATGCACAAGCGCATCAGTACAATTGAGTAAAGGGCACAAAAGGGTTTTAGTGTCCTATAACTATAATTGCCCCTTAATATCTACTGCATCAACTACAAGGTAGACAGTCAGTAGGAGGATAGAACTTAGAAGGCAGCAGGATGTATTATAATCAGCTTTCTGAGTTCTTTTTTGAATCAACTGGAATCCTCAGGTTGTGATTATCCCATTCTGTGTCATTTGCTCATAATCGTACTAAATCTAAGTACAAATCAGGCAAAAATCAGCCTACCTCTCATTTATATAAGCCTAAAAGCCGATTTTAGCTGATATTAAAGCTATCTTAAGCCGCGTTCGTCAATTAACGCATTCGTATTGATATTAATACGGAATAAAAGTTTTTGTGTATTCACATAGACTAGACTGTATAACTATTTTATGATATATGCCCCTGGGGATGAGAGAGAAATAACCAATACCTAATGCCCCATCATGCCATTTGCTTCTCCATAGGAGTACAAGTCGGGTATTGCCCGCCCAACGCACTGGCTTCCCAATGCCCAACGAATATCAAAGCTTTTGTTTTTTTCCTGATTGTATTAATTTTATAAGGAAGCAGTAAGTTAGAGTAGTGGCGTACCTGATGGCAACAACTCATTGCTATCAACCGAATATTGAGAAAAGTGTTGTAGTAAGGAGAAGACGGTCTCAGATAAGTCTTTAGTGCAGTAAACTAATTCGGTGTTGCTAAAAAATGTGAATTCTACTCGCTATCAGTAAGTGTACTTAGCAAAATTGCTATCAAAACTACTTATACTCTATAAGGTTATGCTAATTATCTAGTAAGCAATGATTTTCTATTGCTATAAAAGAAGATAATGTAGATGTTAATCACCAATTAAAGTGTTTGCATAAGCTAGACTGACTTGGTGATTTTTGTGGGAAGGCCAGAAGGTTTGAGAAATGCCTTCCTCAAAAGCCAACCCCTAGCGACAGCAGTTCAGAAAGCAAAAAAGTGTCAGCCGAAGAGCCATCGACAGACGAACTCCCGACTATAGAATTTCCCTCACGAGGGAAACTCAAAGCCAGTTCTTGGCGAATCCATCAAAAAATTGGCTATGGGTACTTTGTAGCTATCGGAATTGGATTTTTTGGCTCACTGACTGGGTTAGTGATTGCCAACTACTACCGAGGAAGGGAAGTCAGGCAATTCAATCAAGCCTATGAACAAGGACAACTACTGAGCAATTATAAAGATGCAGTAGTAGGGGCACAATTACATAGCTCTAACCTAGTTGCTGTATTGGAAAATTCACAACAGCTACAAAACAAAAAAGCCGATTTTCTGAAGAATGTTGAAAAAGCCAAGCAACTAGAGTCAAAAATTGCCGGATTTATCGAGAGTAAGCCTAAAAGACTAGCAGCAACAAGTTCGACTTTACAGACTTTATTGCTGGATTACAAAAATAATTTAAAAGCTTACGTTGACCAAATCGAGGTCATCTTAAAGGAAGTTGACTCCCAAAAAGTGCAGCCTCAGCAGATTTCCTCTGCCCGATCGCAGTTATTGACAATTATGCGTGGTGAAACAGCCATCCGGCTAGACCAGCTTTCTCAAAGCTTGACTAACATCCTGCAAACTGCTGAAGATCAAGAGCAAGAAAGGCAAAAAGCCGTTGAGCAGGCAAAAGTAGTTGAGCGATTCATTGTAATTATGAGTATGCTGGTTTCGGTAGCGATCGCAGCCATTGTCGCATGGCGTACCAGTCGAGCGATCGCTGAACCAGTGATCACTGTCACCCAAGTAGCAGAGCAAGTTGCAAGGAAATCTAATTTCGATTTACGAGCGCCCGTCACCACTGAAGATGAAATTGGGCTACTTGCCAAATCTCTAAATCGTCTGATTGAGCGAGTATCTCAGCGAACAAAAGAACTACAACAAGCTAAAGAATTAGCCGAAGCTGCTAGCAAGGCAAAAAGCGTATTTCTGGCCAATGTCAGCCACGAATTACGCACACCATTAAATGCTGTGATTGGCTTGAGCCAACTTCTAGAAGACGACGCTACCGATCTCGGCTTATCGGGAGATTTTATCACAGACTTAGAAACAATTAATGCTGCTGGTAAACATCTACTGCACTTGATCAACGAAATCCTCGACTTGTCAAAAATTGAAGCGGGGAAAATGACTCTCTATCCAGAGACATTCGAGATTGCGACGCTGATTCATAACGTCGTCCTCACAGTCAAACCAGCTATAGAAAAAAATGCCAATGTTTTAGAAGTGCATTTTGATGATCAACTTGGCATCATGTACGCCGATCAAACTAGTGGTCTGTCCCATTAATTTTGCGGGGTTATAATCAAGTGTGATTAAATAGCAATGTGGATGCATTGGTATTCACAAGCAGACAAGCGATCGCAGAAGAAGGAAAAAGGGTGTATGAGCAAAAAGTATCAAATTAATCTGAGTGAATCACAGAGGGAAGAACTACTGGCTCTAGTCAAAAAGGGTTCAGCAAAAGCCAGAGAAATTCGGCGTGCACACACATTACTAATGGCTGCGGATGGCAAGAC
>NZ_WBKL01000111.1:0-5449 GCF_015714705.1 Nostoc sp. NZL
TGTGGAAGAGTGATGGCACCGAGGCTGGTACTGTCAGTGTTAAGGATATCTTCTCTGGCATGGGTAGCTCTGACCCGAACTTTCTGACCAATGTCAACGGCACGCTGTACTTCGTTGCCACTGACAGCAGTGGGGGTCGGGAACTGTGGAAGAGTGATGGCACCGAGGCTGGTACTGTCAGTGTTAAGGATATCTTCTCTGGCACGGGTAGCTCTAACCCGCAAAATCTGACCAATGTCAACGACACCTTATACTTCAGTGCTACCGATAGCAGTGGGGGTCGGGAACTGTGGAAGAGTGATGGTACTGAAGCTGGTACTGTCCGTGTTAAGGATATCTTCTCTGGCACGGCTAGCTCTCATCCGCAAAATCTGACCAATGTCAACGGTACTCTGTACTTCGTTGCCTATGACAACATTGCGGGCAATGAACTGTGGAAGAGTGATGGCACTGAAGCTGGTACTGTCCGCGTTAAGGATATCTTCTCTGGCACGGGTAGCTCTAAACCGCAAAATCTAACCAATGTCAACGGCACCCTGTATTTCAGTGCCACCGACAGCAATGGAGACAATGAACTGTGGAAGAGTGATGGCACCGAAGCTGGTACTGTCCGTGTTAAGGATATCTTCTCTGGTATGGGTAGCTCTAACCCGCAAAATCTGACCAATGTCAACGGCACTCTGTACTTCGTTGCCTATGACAACATTGCGGGCAATGAGCTGTGGAAGAGTGATGGCACTGAAGCTGGTACTATCCGTGTTAAGGATATCTTCTCTGGCACAGGTAGCTCTAACTCGCAAAATCTAACCAATGTCAACGGTACCCTGTATTTCAGTGCCACCGACAGCAGTGGGGGCAATGAATTGTGGAAGAGTGACGGCACCGAAGCTGGTACTGTCTGCGTCCAGGATATCTTCTCTGGCACGGCTAGCTCTAACCCTAACAACCTAACTTACATCAATGGCAAACTCTACTTTTTTGCTGACAACGGGAACAGTGGGCAAGAACTTTTTCAGCTTGACCTGAACAGTACTCCCACTGGTCTGAGCCTGAGTGCCACCAGTGTTAACGAGAATGTTCCTGCCAACACAGTAATTGGCAACTTTAGCACTGCTGACGCTGATATAGACAACACTCACACCTATACCCTCGTTTCAGGTACAGACAGCAACGATAACAGCGCCTTCACAATTGTAGGTAACGAGTTACAAATCAACGTTTCACCTGACTACGAAACCAAGAATAGCTACAACATCCGTTTACGCACTACAGATCAAGGTGGCTTATTCTACGAAAAAGCGATCGCGATCGCAGTCAACAATGTTAATGATGCCCCAACACTGGAAAATACCATTGCCGACCAAACGGCAACAGAAGACACCACCTTCAACTTCACCCTACCAGCAAATACCTTCGTGGATGTAGATGCGGGAGATAACCTCAGCTATAGCGCCACGCTGGAAAATGGTGACCCAATCCCCAGTTGGTTGACGTTAAACGGCATTACTTTCAGTGGTACTCCCACAAATGAAAACGTTGGCAGCCTCAACATTAAAGTTATCGCTAGTGATGAAACGACAAGTGTCAGCGATGTTTTTGCACTGACAGTGGTTAATAGCAACGATGTATTCACCGGTGGAACTGGTCAAGATAGCTTCAACCTGACTTATCCCCTCACTGGAGGTTATGATATCATCGTTGATTTTACTGTTGGAGATGATACTCTCTTTGTTTCCAAGGCAGAATTTGGACTGGGGCAATCTCAGGATACGACACTTGATTCGAGCTTATTCCTTCTTGGGACTAGTGCGACAACCGCAGGCGATCGCTTTATCTATGATCAAACTACCGGTAACCTATTCTTTGATCAAGATGGAGTTGGTGGTACAGCACAAGTTCAAATAGCCCAGTTCTCGAATCAGGCAATGCTTAGTAGTGCAAATATTACTGTGATTGCCTAACGAAAGCTATATAGCAAGCATTGGTAAATTACCCAGTTAGGTAAAAGCATTTAAGGATTCAGATGTAAGTTGGGTTTCGCTATTGCTCTCCATTCCCAACTATTGACTTCTACCTTTAGTAAATGTACAATCACGTTTGCGTAGAAGGGGAGTAGCTGCTGGCAAAAAAATAAAAGCCAGTACGTCTGAATCAACATACTGGCGATGAGCCTGGTTCAGGTGGCAAATAATCAAATATTTGAAAGCGAGACCTTCACTAAGTTCACACCGAAAAGTGTAAACTTGGTGAGGTCTTTTGGTTCTCATCAAGCTTCACATCGGTAAAGGATTATTCAGGAGCTTGAGAGAGTGTTAACAGCTTTTACCGCAGGTTTGTTATTAATAACAGTTTCAGAACTAGGGGATAAAACATTTTTTATCGCTGTGATTTTGGCAATGCACCACTCGCGGCGGCTGGTATTTATAGGTGTGACAGCTGCTTTAGCCGCAATGACAATCCTTTCGGTGCTATTTGGACAAGCTGCGTCTTTGTTGCCAAAAGTTTATATTCATTACGCCGAAATCGTTTTGTTTCTCGCCTTTGGTATCAAGCTTTTATATGACGCTAGTAAGATGTCTGCTGCTGCTTGTGATACAGAAGTTATAGAAGAGGCCGAAGCTGCGGTAAAAAAAGCAGATTTGGAGTTACCAAAGCAAAAGACTTCATTGGCAATTATCATAGAAGCCTTTGTGTTGACATTTATGGCAGAGTGGGGCGATCGCACGCAAATTGCCACCATTGCCCTAGCAGCAGGTAATAATCCCATTGGAGTAACAATAGGTGCAATTTTAGGACATGCCATTTGTGCTGCGATCGCAGTTATCGGCGGCAAAATGATTGCCGGACGCATTTCTGAGCGTCAACTCACCCTGATTGGCGGATGCCTGTTTTTGGTCTTTGGTATCCTTGCTGCCATTGAAGGAGTGTGAGGGAATCAGGGGGATGAGGGGAAAAGGAAGAGACTTATTCAATAATTCCTTTTTCTCCACACTTAGTACAGACGCAATTAATCGCGTCTCTCCCTACTCCCCATTACTTAGGCGTACTTTCCAATGAAGGCGCGGGAGATCCAGCAGGATTAGGCGTAGGAGAAGCCGTTGCTGCGTTCTTAATTTCATCTTTGTACTGAGCAGGTGCTAAAGCTGCGGCACTATCAAACAAAAGTTTTGCATCTGCGTCTTTACCCTGTTGTTTTAGGAGCATCGCTTTTGCCACAACGGGGCGAAAATCCTTAGGATCTTTCTTAATTGCTTGGTCATATACAGAGCTAGCTTGAGGGTAGCGTTTCTGGGAAGCGTGAACAGAACCTAACAGCACCTGCACGGCTACTGTATCTACACTTCCAGGCTGAATTGTATTTGCTTGGGCTGCGTTCGAGAGGGTTTCTTGCAGCAAACCAATGGCTGCTTCCGGGCGTTGCTGACTGATCAATAAAGCCACCATTCCTTGTAAAGCTTTCAAATCGCCTGGTTTTGTAGACAAAATCGAACGATAAGCTTGAGCGGCTCCTTCGCGATCGCCAATTTGCTGTTTGGCTTGAGCCAGTAGCACTGAATATTCTGACTGTTCGGGATTCAGCTTGGCTAGCTTTTCTAAAGGTTCAATGACGACTTGGATATCAGCTGGTTTAACCTCACTTTTTTCTTTTTGACTCAGTAATTGTAGCCGCGCCTGCAATAAGCCCTTGAGCGCAGTCTGATTTTCTGGTTCCCTTTGCAAAACCTGTTCATAACCCCGTACTTCGTCTTCCAGTTTTGATTTTTGGTCAGAGGAGGGCAAGCTGCCTCTGGTGCTAGCAGTATTCTGGTTTGAGGGTGGCGTATTATTAAATGCTCCAATGATCGGAAGCACTGAAACACCCACAAAAGCAAGAACTGCCAGTGCCAAGACGACTTGAACTACCCAGCGATTGCGCGGTTGAGACACAGTTTTGTCTTTCTCCTGAACTCTAATGACATTATCCTTTACACAAATCGGAAAGTTAAAAATTTCCAAAACTTTGCGGAATACCGCCAATTGCCTGTGAATTTTATAACAATTAACTATCTACACTGCTAAAGTAAGTGATGACTTTAGGAGGAGCCGTCAGAATTGTAGCTATGATATGCTTCCGAAACTAGTGTAAAGGCGCTAAATTACACGTTTAGTGTTTATACACTCAATTTAGCGCCTTTAGTATTGTATAGAGCACTCTGGTGTGATTTTGTGAAAAGCAAATATACTTTCATCAGTCGCACAAATGCTCTTTCCAGCTGCCTTTGTAAAATCCCACAATGGGATGTGTCTCCGCCGCAAGGAGTTTTTATGAATTCCGACCTGATGCCGTTGCCTGAATCCTCCAATTCTTCTGCCTCTAACCAGGGCCCAACTAAAATAGGGGCAGCCGCTAATGTTCATATAGCAGCCCAGTCCTCTAAAGTTGAAAATTCGCCTGTTAACCCCAGCGAAACTGACTCAAATGGGAACCTCGTCAATCGACAGCAACCGATTCCGCCTCCCAGTGAACCGATGCAGTACCGAGCGATCGGGTTAGTCCGGGGTCGCTATCATGCTAGCAGCGAACAATTTACTCAAGGTACGCTGCTGACTACCGATGGTGTAGAACTCAATGCCGTCCTCCTAGGCCGGATTATGAGCTTAGTCAAGAATCACCTAGATTTAGAAAAAGAACACTTGTGGGTAGTATATCCACGGACAAGACAAGAAAATGATACCTTGCACATCCAAATCGTCGGAGTTTGGGAGCCAGAAAATTTGGCTAAAAGCTCAACAGATGAAGACGAGTCAGACTTGGAGTTGCAAGAGTCACAGACACCCGATGATGGCTTATCCGAAAACTCTGAACTAAGCACAATTCCCGTAATCCCCTCATCAGAAGTTACAGATGGTGGTTTTTCTGTTCGTGGTGAGGTAGTATACCAATCTTTTGACGCTAAGAGCTTGGTAGTCAAAATTAGGCAGGCTGCACGCAAACCAACTGACAAACCCAAGTATTTTAAGTTGAAATTGAGGGGTGTGCTGACCACCAAAGCAGTAGGAAAGTTCTGGGACTTCCAAGCCAAGCGAGAAGCTGACGTTTTGATAGTAGAAAAAGCTGAGGCGATCGCTGACTTGCCCAAAAAACGTAAACCACCATTCAGAGGTGGCCCTCGTACTGGTAGTGGTGGTGCTGCTGGTGGTAGAAAACCATTCCCCCCCAGACGCAGTGGCGAAACCCCGCGTCCTATCAAGAAAACAGGCGCAGGCGGTGATACCTCTGTGGTGTCAAAACCTATACCCAAAACACCCGCTCCTAAGCCCATCAAGCGACCGAAACCAACTCAAGAGTAGGGAATTGGGCATGGGGCATTGGGCATGGGCAAGAGGACTTGGGGACAAGGGGAAAGACTTGTTTCAAGTTTTCACCGCTTGTCCCCAATTCTCCCCTGCTCCCCCTGCTCCCTACTCC
>NZ_WBKL01000112.1:0-1600 GCF_015714705.1 Nostoc sp. NZL
TTGATTGGGACTGGAGCCTTAACTGGTTTTGCGATCGCTAATCAATTCTCTAACAAAGTTCTCGCCCAGCCCCGATTCTCTAATTATCCCTTTAGTTTGGGTGTTGCTTCCGGTGAACCACTTCCAGATAATGTAGTACTGTGGACGCGTTTAGCCCCCGATCCGCTCAATGGTGGTGGGATGCCACAATATAATGTTCCAGTGCAGTGGCAGGTTGCTACCGACGAAAAGATGCGGCAAGTTGTCCGTAGTGGCACACAGATGGCTACTCCAGAATTTGGACACTCTGTTCATGTAGAAGTGCAAGGATTAAAACCTGCACGATGGTACTGGTATCAGTTTAGGGTGGGCAATGAAGTTAGCCCAATCGGACGGACTCGCACTGCTCCTAACCCGCGCGATCGCGTTGAGCGCTTCCGCTTTGCCTTCGCTTCCTGTCAAAACTGGGAGCAAGGATACTTCGCCGCCTACAAAAACATGGCTCAAGAAGATTTAGATTTGGTGGTTCACCTCGGTGATTACATTTATGAGGGAGCGCCAAGAGCGAATGCACTCCGACCTCATGAAGGTAATGGAGAGCCAGTGACAGTGGAAGAGTATCGCAACCGCCATGCCCAATATAGAAGTGACCCACACCTACAAGCAACTCATGCTGCATTTCCTTGGCTAGTCACTTGGGACGACCACGAAGTTGACAATAATTGGGCAGACGAAATCCCTCAAGACCCCGAAGTACAATCACGCCAAGCTTTTCTAGCTCGTCGTGCTGCTGCTTTCCAAGTATACTACGAACACATGCCACTGCGGGATTTTTCAAAACCTAGAGGCATTGATATGCAGCTGTATCGACGCTTAAACTTCGGTAACTTGGTTGAATTTAATGTTCTCGATACTCGTCAATATCGTAGCGACCAACCTTGTAACGACACTATTGAACCACGCTGTCCAGAAGCTTTTGATCCAAATGCCACTATGACTGGTACTGAACAAGAGCAGTGGTTGTTCCGCAATCTAGAGCGCTCTGGGGCACGCTGGAATGTTCTTGCTCAACAGCTTGTCTTTACCCAGCATGACTGGACAGCAGGCCCTGAGACTGCCTTTAATATTGATGCTTGGGATGGCTATGTAGCTGCCCGCAGCCGTATTCTCAACTTCCTTGCTCAACGTCAACCAGCCAACCCAGTTGTCATTACTGGTGACACACACTCCAGTTGGGTAAGCGACCTGAAAGCTGATTACAATAACCCTAACTCTGCTACAGTCGGTACTGAGTTTGTCGGCACATCGATTACCTCAGGCTTTGGCGCTAGTGACCGAATTGAGAAGGCTTTACCAGAAAGTCCCTGGGTAAAGTATTTTAATGGTAGACAACGCGGTTATGTTGTTTGTGACCTCAATCATCAACGTTGGCGTAGTGACTATCGACTACTGGCTCCATCTCCAGAGACTGGGCCTACTGTGCCTAACCCAAATGCCCCAATCATGTCAACAGTCTCGTTTGAATTGCCGAATCAAGGCAGAGTAAAGCGGGTTCAATAAGGGACTTCCAACTAAAAAAATATCCTATCGCGGTGTAGGTAGGGGGCAGGAGGCAGGGGGC
>NZ_WBKL01000114.1:0-15830 GCF_015714705.1 Nostoc sp. NZL
GGTGCATCTACCATTTATTAATCCGCTTGATTGATTGCCATATCCGGGTAGATTTAAATTGTCTACAAAGTTCTTTTTTTATTTATATATTAAAAATATTAGCAATAAAAAAGCCTTCAGCTTTTGGTTGAAGGCTGTAATTTAATTAAGGTGCATCTACCATTTATTAATCCGCTTGATTGATTGCCATATCCGGGAAAATTTATATTTCTAAGAAAATTTTTTCATTCCCAAATTAAAAAATATCAGTAAAAAAAGCCCCCAACTAAAAGCTGAGGGCTGTGATTTAATTAAGGTGCATCTACTATTTATATATCCGCCTTAGTTATTGCTGCATCAGGAAGAATTGAAAAAAAATGGATGACTGTGTAATTGATTTTCTTAGCTACAAAAGAAGTACTAGTCTCAACGGGAATAACCTGCGGTTTTTGACTAGGTAATCATTGAGTAACTTCACAGTAATTTTACAAATACCCTGAATTTCCCCTAAATACACAAAGTTTCTGTTAATATCTCTGATGCTATATCCGCAATAGTACGAATTTAGTTTATTAGTTGGGTATATGACTATGAAAGTTAAACGCACCCAATTAGATGAAGCGATCGCAATTTCTATTAGCCCTTGCTAGTCTTTGTATTGTCGGGGGAAGCTTTTTTCTGAAAACAAATTTTAGCAGTACTAGCGAAACTAAAATTATCACTGATACATCACGTTACCAAGAAATTCGTAATCAACTATGGTCTGACAATGACCAAATAAAACATTTTCCTAATGAGATTCCTGCTGATGCCAAAGGCGTTCGCATTGCTTACTCACCCGAATTTTTACAAGGAAGTAGTTTTTTTCAAATTAGGTTGAAACAGCCACCAAAAAAAGTAGAACAATTACTTTCACAATACAGAAGTAGTGCAAAGCACAAATATAGGGGTGGTAATACAAACGAACATATAAATCAGCCTAACGGTGTGCCAACAACTTTTTTTTACACCAGTGACTCTCCTACAGAATCTTTCCCAGCTACTTATGAAATCTTGGTATTAAATACAGAGGACAAAGGTAGATCTGGCTTCAAGTGGAATCATGGAGATAGCTATGGTGTCGCTATTAATAGTTCAGCATCAGAAATTATTTATTGGTCTGAAAAATGGTAGTAGCCTTTTAGAAGATGGCTTTATGTTCCATCTCATTCATTTACTGGATCACAAAGATTTGGCTGAAAAACCATTTGATTTCTTTGTTTATCAACAGGAAGGCTATTCGAGAGAGTTACAATCAAGGTGGGGAAATCGAATTAGACGAAGCCAATGGAAGCAGATATTTTCTAACCTCAAGCACTTGGACTCTAGATTTATCTTTGAGTGGTCGTGTAAGGACAGAGAATTACCCGACAAAATCGACTCGTCTATTCAATATACAGATGAAGAAGATTTAAGAATTTCCCATATCGGTGTCGTTGGTGAATTTACATCCATTCCGAAAGTCAATAATTAGGGAAGAAGAAGTTTTGAGTGCAGGCTTATTGCACTCAAAAGTTTATTACTAGATACTGCTTTTACCCTTTTGGACATATCACTTTGGGTAGTTAAAACTTATAGCCAGCATTGCTAAGATTTTAATGGTGCTTAACAATTATCTTAATATGTAGAATGCCAACTGCTTTAATTACTGGTGCCTCTAGTGGTATTGGTAAAGCTTTTGCCCAGGAACTAGCTGCACGCAAGACAAATCTTGTACTCGTTGCTCGTTCTGAAGAGAAACTAAGCCAATTAGCTAAACAGCTACAAGAAGAACACAAAATTCAAGTAGAGGTTATAGTCAAAGACCTCACAGAACCTAATGCAGCATCTGCTGTATTTGATGTCACTAAAGAAAAGGGATTAACCATTGACTTATTAATCAATAATGCTGGTTTTGGTTACTATGGCGACTTTGCTGAAGGGGATGGAGAAAGACAAGTCAAAATCGTACAATTAAATATTTTAGCATTGGTAGATTTAACTCATAAATTTCTACCTTTAATGCGGCAACGTCGTTCTGGAAGTATTATTAACGTATCTTCTATTACTGCATTTCAACCGATACCATACCTTTCTGTTTATGCTGCCAGTAAAGCTTTTATTCTCAGCTTTAGTGAAGCACTATGGGCAGAAAATCGTCAATATGGTGTACGTATTTTAGTTACTTGTCCAGGGCCAATAGAAACAAACTTTTTTGCAGAAGCTAATTTTCCTCCAGCGCTGGCAAGCAGTACAGATAAAGTTTATTCTTGCGAAAAAGTGGTTTGGGAATCTTTAGAGGCTTTGGAAAAAGGCTATCCAACTGTTATTAGTTCTGATAGTAGCACTCAAATTAGAAGCAAATTATCTCGGCTAGTACCCCGCAAACTTTTGCTGAGTATATTAGCAAAACACTTTAAAGTTTAAGTATATAGTTACAAGTTAGGAGTTAGGAATTTGAAGTTAAAAAAAGTGATTAATTTTAAACTCCTAACTCTTCACTCTTAACTCCTCACTTATTACATATATCTTGTTAATTGAACTCGGAAACGGTCTTTTTTTGTAACGGCGATTTCCCCAACTTCTAAACGTCCTTTAGAGCGAATGGCGATTAAGTCGCCTGATTTGACTTGAGAACTAGCTTGGGTAACTTCCTTCCAATTGACGCGGACATCACCAGCATCAATAAAATCAACCATTTTGCTGCGCGACATGCCAAAACCAGCAGATGCGATCGCATCTAATCGCAATGAAGCCTCCACAGTAGTTAATTCTTTTTTCTTGGGTTCCCGAACCCTTAATTCAGTTACCTCAATCTGTTGAGTTTTCACAGGAACCGATCGCACCTGTTTAAGACTCATTTCCAAAAATTCCACCAACTCTGGTGCGACAATCGCCTGCGCCCCCCGTTCTCCCAAGACAATCACATCTCCCGTCTTTTCACGAACAATTCCTGTGCCCAACATTGCGCCTAAAAAGTCGCGGTGAGAGGCAGTATCAAACAGAAAATTACCAGCAATTTCCACAGCCACAAGGCTGACCTGAGATTGATCTAAGGGAAGTTCCGAACGAGCGATCGCTATTCTTTGGCGTTCAGCTTGCGGATATCCACCCCACGTAACTAATTGCACTTCTGTTAATCGATTAAACACCCGTTGAATTTCCGCTAATTCGGGGGGAGATAGAAAATCAGTCAAAACCACTTCCCAAGTTTTGATGGCTTGCTCTGCTTGGTCAATTACACGAGCTACACTATCTCGATTTTCAACACCTTTTAAAAGTTCTTCTCGTGGCAACATTCTTAAAAATTATGAGTTATGAATTGAGAATTAATTAGCTATAACTATCTTGATTCTAACTTTAATTCCCATTTCAGCAGGTTTTCATCCCTAGCAATTTGTTGCATTCCCAGTTTTTCCAAAATGCGAATCGAGGCAACATGATCGTCGGGAGTATGAGCGATAATTCTCTTGAGTTCTTGCTGAGTAAAGGCAAAATCAACCAGTGCTTCTACTGCTTCAAAAGCAAATCCCTGCTGGCGATAAGCTGATAGCACTTCATAACCCATTTCTACAGTTCCTGTTTGATCGGGTTTGCCAATAAAACCCAAATCGCCAATTAAAGTAGAATCGGCAATGTGAATCATTAGCCAGACACCCCAACCTAACTGGGAAGGATCATCTATTAGCATCTGAGCATACATTGGGAAAATATCTAACACCTCAGATCCATACCAATCATCAGGAACCCTTACCCCCAAAAGCTTCTCTATTTGAGATTTATTTCTTGTCACAACGGCTTGCGCCACTTCCAAAGAACAGGGAAGCAACTCAAGTCGCTGTGTCACGATGTGTAAAGTATGATTCATTACACACCACTCGTGTCAGCATAACCTTGGATATTTTCTGGATCAAACTGACGTAATATTCGGGTTGCTTGTCGAGTCAGAGTTTCAGAACCTTGAACGGCAACCAAGTATTTACCCGCATCTAAGCGGTTGCGATAAGGTAAAGCATCACCACTACCTACAAGTAAACCGACTCCGCCACCAACCAACACACCACCCATAGCACCACTAGCAGCACCCAGCAGTCCGCCAACGATGTGATTGCCAACTTCACCCGCCCAGGCAAAAGTATCTAAACCAGTGATGAGGCTGAATGTAAAACCTGCAAAAAAGCCGAATGGTATCAGCCAGGTTGCCATCAGTTGTGCTTGCTTTTTGGCTTGGTCTTTGGGATCAATTAAGCCAAACTCGTCAGCCGTTTTATATCCTTTCCCCAGGATAGTACTGTTTATGCCTTCTTCTTCTAAAGCTAAGTAAGCAGCTTCGGCTTGAATGCGGTCTGGTAATACGGCAACAAGGTAATTCATTGATTTTACAATTTGTCTAATAGAAGTTTTGCCTTAATTAACAGCGTATCAGTCCTGGTCGAATCGATCTTGCATTGGTTAGAAGTTAGGAGTTAAAAGTCTTACTCCCGGACGCTGCAAGGGTTGCGGTTGGGAGTTATTTCTGTATTGAACTCAACTGCAAACCGCGTAGGCTAGCAAGAACCGCAGGCATCGCATAAGTTAAGCACAAGTTAAATGTACATGGGCTGATCATTTTAGCGAATCTAGTGGCTCACAAAAATTGTTCACGCCTTGCTTAAGGACATAAATCAAAACTGGCGTTGCCAAAATCTTAGGAAACGTCGGCATTGATTTTAGACGTTCCATCATCTTTTGAAGTGAAGTATTAAGCAAATCTTCCCGATATTCTTGTTCGCAAATGACCGCCCGCCATTTTCTAGCCAAAGCATCTAACCACTCGGAATTTGCTCTTTCTGGTTGTTGTCCCGCTCGGATAGCTAGCGTCATCGCCGCATCTTCTAAATCTCCATCACAGTCTTCAATCAAATCCAGCGCTTCCATATCGCTGGGATCATCTGCCAATTGAGAGCGAAACTGTGCAATTTCTTGAGATGTTACTTTAGTCATGAGTCTTTGACAAGGCGAGCGATGCCTACGGTGGTAAACTACGGACACTCAGTTATGCTACATCATTTCACAAAAATTGCTGTTACAAATACGTTTTTTTACCAAAAAGCCTCATTCTTCAATGTAATTATTGAAAAATGAGGCTTTTAGAATTTTTAATTGAGAGATGAGTCAGCAGTACTAGCGTAGTGCTCTGAGGGTAACAGACCGTTGTAACTGAGCTAGAGCACGGTTGTAATCCAAAATTGCTGTGACTCGATTACCTTCAGCTCTTGTGAGGTCGTTTTCAGAGTTAATGACATCAGTTTGAGTGCCTACACCAGCTTGGAATCGCAAACGCGCTAAACGTAGAGCTTCCCTAGCTTGTTCTAAAGCAGTATTAGCGGTTTGAACATTCTCCAAACTAGATTGCTGGGTGGAATAGGCTTGTTCTACCTGAAAGCGAATTTGGTTGCGCTGTTCAGCAAATTGAGTTTCTGCGATCGCAATATTAGCTTTTGATTGATCTGCCCTTGCTCTTGCGGCTCCTCCATCATACAAATTTAGGCTTGCCCTAACTCCCAATGAATAACCATCAGTAATACTGACACCATCATCGAACTGATCTAGTAGGTTGTAGCTGGCTACCAAACTAACTTGAGGGCCTAGCTCCCCAAGGGCCTGCCTACGCTGTTGCTCGCTGATATTGCGTTGTGCCAACTGTTGTTGCAGTTCGGGACGATTTTGAAAAGCCAACACAATACTTTGTTCTAGCGATTGGTTCCAAAGACCAGCTAATTGTACAGGGTCAGCGGCACTGATATTCACTGCCTGGGGCAAACTCAACCGAGTTGCTAAACGACGACGGGCTATTGCCTGCTGCGATCTAGCATTAGTCAAATCTTGTTGGGCATTTGCTAAATTCACCTGCGATCGCAACACATCAAACCGCGTACCAACTCCAGCTCGCTCTAAAGCTTCTGCATCGCGCAAACTAGCCTCAGAGTTCTGCACAGCCGACTGGGCAATGCGTACTTGTTCATCTGCTTGTTGCAGATTGTAGTATTCAGTGGCAACATTCAGGCGGATTTCTTCAGATTGGGTTTCTACAGCCAATTCATTGAAACGTACCTGTTCTTCAGCAGCTCTGATGTTAGCTTGCACTCTCCCAGAAGTGTAGATGTTATATGAAAGTTGTGCTTGACCTGAAAAAGATGTACCAGCTTCATCTGGGGATGATATACCCGTCTGTTGTTCTTGGAGTTCCGACGAGAGCTGACTTCCAGCAGACTGACTGCGAGTAACATCCGTACTAACATTAAGAGTGGGTAATAAGGCAGCTTGCGCCTCGCGTAGAGATGCTCGATTGCGTTCTAGCTCCAACAGGGACACCTGTAAATCCCGATTATTACGCCGTGCTAGCTCCAGAGCCTGTGCCAAAGTAATTGGCTGATTTCCCTGAAGTGTCACTTCCTCCGGTTTAGTGGGAAATTGTAAGGGATTTGAGATGGGAATCAGGTTCTCTGGAATTTGCACTGGCCCTGATGGCGCAGGAGTTACGGTGCTTGGCACAGTGGGAGGTTGTACCGAATCCCCAGGTGCAGGAGTTACGGTTCCTGGCACAGTGGGAGTTGGTGTCGAATCTGTTGGAATAGGGGTATTACTCTGGGCTACGCGGCCAACAGCATTTTGTTGTAAGCAGGTGCTTGAGGTCAGTAGCAAAGCAGCTGAGGAATCAGTTTTGCTTTTCCCCAACCCCTGTGGACATCTTTGCGCTGACAACAGTTTCGCTGATCGTGCACCCGTAGCTGAAGTTTGTAAAAAAGTCTGCAACTGAGTAGCAGTATTTATCTTTTGAACCACTGGCTGCTGTGCAGAAGACAGGGAAAAAATTTCTTTTTGGACAGAAGAAGGTTTTGAAGTGTAGTTGGGAACTACTATCTTCTTTGATTCCTGCCCATAAGCGCTTGAATTACTCTGTTTTTGGTTATTTTGAGCAGAACGGCTGACACCAAGCTGTTGGGGAGGATTAGAGGTAGGTGTCAAACTGAAAAATCTACCTTCATCTTTTTTAAGTACTTGTTTTATTGGCACAACAGTATTTCCAGCCGTAAACACTGGAATACTGTTATTACTTAAAGGCTTCATGCTAAGTTTAGTGAAACCAAAAGCAGGTACTAGGGTTGGAACACTAACATCTGCAACGTTAGGCAGTTGCGTATTCGTGATGTCCACAACCAAGTCTTGACCATAAATAGAAGTCAAAACACTAGGAGAAGACGCCAGCTGTACCCCAGGTAGTTTCACAGTACCAGCCCAAGCAGGCTGAGTTGTTAAGACCGCTGCTGTCACACCAGGTAAGAAGCTATGGAATAATTGCTGTCCTTTCACCGCATCCCTCACACGAAAATCAATCTAGCGGCAGAAAACCTTTCTTCACCACAGAATATAGCACGATACTAAATTTAGGAAAGAATATACTACGATACTAAATTTAGGGTTCGGAACTCTGTTTGTCTTCAAAACGTCTAACAATGCGAGAAAGTTCCGCCTTTTCATCGATACTAACGCGAGTAGGAGCACCGCTGATAATCCGTTCGTAGTTTCGGAAAGAATCTTTAATATCGGGGCCATCCGCAGTGATATTATACTCGCGAATCCCCTTATCATGCCAAGACCCGCGCATTTTAAATACGTTAATTGCCCGCGACATTTCTCCACGAATTTCTACGTACTGTAACATCAGAATTGTATCGGTAATCGTGGAAATATGAGAGTCAGTAATTGAATGCGCTCCCAGAAATTGGTCAGTTGTGTTAGTAAAGAAACCAGTAATTTCTTCTTGTTTAGCATAACCTGTCACACCAATTACAAACTGCCTAAATGCATTATTGCTTACTCCTCTCGCTAGTGCTGATAGAGAGTCAATGGCGATCCGAGCTGGTTTGAAGACGGCAATTTCTGATTTAATAATTTGTAAATGATCTTCTAAACCAGTTGATTCTGGATAAGTGCAAATTATTTTGAGTAAACCTTGATGTTCTAATTCTTCAAAATCAATTCCCCAAGAGGAAGCATTACGAGATAGTTGGGCACGTGATTCTTCATAAGCAAATAATATTGCCTGTTCTCCATTAAGGCAGCCATCTTGAATAAACTTACTGACTAACAGCGTTTTACCAGTACCTGTGGCTCCTGTTGCCAAAATAATCGAATCTTTAAAGAAACCACCACCGCACATTTCATCTAAGATTTTGACACCAGAAGATACCCTGACATTAGAAGACCGTTGAGTTAAGCGCATTGCTCCCAGCGGGAAGATATTAACTCCTTCATTAGTAATCGTGAAGGGATACTCGCCTTTCATATGAGTTGTGCCGCGCAACTTGAGAATTTCAATTGTGCGACGGCGGCGTTCTCCTTCTAAAACGTTGCGAACAATTACTACATTATCGGAAACAAATTCTTCTACTCCAAAAGAGGCAACAGGCCCATATTCTTCACTACGTTCAGTGGTAATTACAGTTGTAACACTTAGTAGTTTCAAGCGTGCTACCAAGCGAAAAATCTCGCGTCGCACTACTCCCATCGCTTCATACTGCTGAAATACCGCTGTTATTGAGTCGATTGAAACTCGTTTAGCTTTGTATTTGCGAATGGCATATTGCAGACGTTCAATGAGTGCAGAAAGGTCAAAATTTCCAACGATATCTTGACCTTCTGGATCTGGAGATGCATCAAGAATAAACAACTTGCCTTCTTCTATTAGACGTGGCAAGTTCCAACCAAAAACATGGGCATTTTTAATAATATCACTGGGTGATTCTTCAAAAGTAACAAATACTCCTGCTTCATCAAAGTAGGTGATACCGTTATAGAGAAACTGAAGAGAGAATAAAGTTTTACCTGTACCAGATGTGCCGCTGATCAAGGTAGTTCTACCAATTGGTAAACCACCATGACTAATATCGTCAAACCCTTCGATCATCGTGCGAATTTTTTCTACACCCCCAATTTTCGGTGGTTGCTTTGGTTCTAATTGCTCGTTTTCACTCATTGCTTGATAACAAAAGGGTATTAAAAACTGTTTTTTTATGACTAAAAGTTTGTACTCAATTTCTTTATGATTAAAATTTTACTCTTCAAAGTCTTCCTCACTCAGTTCTTCATAGAGTAAATCTAATCCAATCAAGACTCTTTCTCTATCTGAAAGATCCCCAATAATTTTGCGAACGGGTGGAGGCAAAATTTTAGATAATGTTGGCGTTGCCAATATTTTATCTTCTTCCGCCAGTTGCGGACTTTTCAGTACATCGATCACTTTTAAAGCATAAACGCCTTCAAACTCCTGTTCTAAAATATCTTTGAGCGTTTTTAATGCCCGGACTGAATTAGGGGTATTCCCTGCTACGTAAAGCTTGAGAACGTAGGTTTTTCTGGCTTTATTCATATACTTAATGGCTAGTTATGCTTATAGAAATACAAGATGCGTTTGCCCTTGGCGTTGGCGCAGCTATCGCGCATTGGGAGTCATTAACAGCGGTAGCTTATTCCAAGTTGAACATTGTTCAGGAGGCAGTTATGACTGAAGTAACCGACGTTTAAAAGCATGGGACTTAGGTTGTAGACAATGCCAGTTATTCCACTTGGGATGCATCTCAGACGCTCTCTAAGAGGCGGTGCTCGTAGCTTGCTTCTCCCGTGGACGCAGACTCTCTAATGCTGGGCTATGTGCGGCATCGTCTCTTCTCCCAAAGAAAGAGGCTAGACCTACCGTAGGATGGCCGTACCCCTACAGGGAAGCTAGCTACGCGTAGCGTCTCCTTAGAAGACCACGCTGGCTACGAATGTCTATCGCGCGATGCGTCTCGATCCAATTCTGCTTTATTAAACTGGCTTTTATATCCAAAACTAAAATTTTCATTCATAATTCTTTCCTCATGCCTTCTCCAATAAATTAAAGCTTTTATTTATAAATCGAATTCCTATAGACTTCGCAAAGGTGAGCCAGGATATCTATCAACGTTAGGCGGTAATCAAGTAACGTTTCATTGCTCCTTCCTTCTAATTTTAGCTGGTTAGAAAATTCTTCAATTACCTCCATGTGGATTTCGATGATTTGGGGCACAGGAATATTAGCATAAAATATAGTATTGATAAATTTATCAATTTTTTCTTGGAGTGTTTTGTCTGTGGTAAAGTAATTTATAAGGATTAGACTGTAATCTGATTTAAGCTGTCTTAATAATGCTTGTCTTTCTGGTGGAGTCATCTCCTGAAAGTTCTGTTGGCTTTTTTGGGTGTGACTGGCAAATACATAGATGTACTTGTCAGTGTATGCCTTATTTGGAGTTTGTTGCAGCCAATTTGGTAAATAGTTGATTTTTCCAGAGGGAGTTGCAGCAACAGGTAGGTAGCAAAATTGGGCAATAATCGCGTCAATAACTTTCCAGACCCACGTGCTCAAACCTTTTTCGTTGTCTAAGTCAACTGGATTATTTAAACATTTGTTAATATCAGGTTGCAGAATCAATATCGGTAATAACATTTATTCTTGAATATATCTCCTTGATCGCCCTGAGCAAAAAACGTGGGCTGATAAGTTTGGGTAACATTGCTAGGGTAATACTGGGTGTGCAGTAAAATGGTGATTAAAACCCAAAATAACGCTCTGTGTTAGCAGATAGTGCTAGCCACTCAACAACAGAGTACAGCAACTGAGTAATAAGACTTAGGCGGTTTTTGATGATGAGGTCTCTGTCAAAATAGCAAGACACACTAGCTAACTTATTATTTGCATATCTATGTATGTAAATAGATAGATTTTTTTATTTTGCTCCTTGATAAGATACTTAAACGAACTTAAAGGTTTGTCGCTTTCCAAATCATTATAATTCCTCAAGGTTCTAAAGCGAATCTTTGGGGCCATAATTGTTTTAGCTGTCGCTATCGATGAGGAGTTTAAATACCAGTAAGACACTGGGGAGGCTAGTTGCTAGAAATTAGAAACGTCGCCTCTGGGAAAAATGCACTCGTCCGCAAGCAAGTGTCCGTGAGGGGAAATCCCGTTGTTTTAATGGCGTTGAAATAACCAGAGTTGCTTATATGAGTCTTCTTAGAGGATATGGCTTCAGGCGAAAAGACCATCAACAATTGGCAGATGGAAATGCCGGAGGTTTCCACAGGAAGAATGACCCCAAAAGCCCTATGTTAATGCTAGATTACCCGCTTTATGACTTTCAGGCAACCGTACCTAGCTGCCCCCAAACAAGTTCTCTGGCAGTGGTGTTGGAGATTTTTGAGCAAGAGCAGTGCGATCGCTTGGTAGTAGTGAATCAACAGCAATGCCCCATAGGGTTGCTGTATTCTGCCCGTTTAATCCAAAAATTATTAGCACATTGTGACAATAAAAATCTAAATTTACAGCAATCACTCTCTACCTGGGGTCAAGGTCTCATTGAGCCAATACAGACAATATCAGCTTCTGAACGTGTAGAGCAATTAAGATTGCATTTGTGTTATCCACAAGCCGAAAAACACCAGAACTTAGATTGGGCACTGATTGATTCTAATGGTCAATATTTGGGGCTGCTGGATAGTTCACGTCTGTTGCGATTGTTGGCTAAGGAACGGATGGCTGGGTTACAAAGCTCAGGCATCCAGAGTCCGTCTGGTGAGCATCGCCATGAGTACGATGCTGGTATGCAGATACCAAATAACCCCAGGTCGTTGGGGCATCAGCCACTAATACAGTTGCTAGAAAGACTGCCTTGGCCTTTGATGTTGCAAACGGGTACTGGCGAAGTGGTCGCCCGAAATCCCGCCTGGTGGCAGCAATTAGGAGCATTGAAAGATCCAGAAGGAGTTAGGCAACAGGTGGAAGCAATACTTGTCCCTAACCGCTCCGAAAAACCAGAATATGCCGCCCAACGAGCAATCAAGGTTCAGCCCAATGGTAGGGAAAATGAGCATGGTGGTGAAGAAAAACTGACTCAGCAAGAAGCATCTGGTGATGCTGTATACAGTCGGTGCTATTTGGATAGTCAGGTGGGTACTTGTACCTGCGTTGTCGAAGTGCAAAATGGTCAGGAGCGAATCTGGCAGTTTGCCAAAATTCCCTTAGATAGTCCTGAGTTTAAAGTTATGAGTGCTGAGTCTGAGGTTGTACTCAGCAATGATTTGTGGTTAGTTTTAGCTACTGATGTCACTGAACAGCAACAGCTTTGCAAAGAACTAGCAGCGAAGAATGCCGATTTAATTCAACTAAATCGGTTGAAGGACGAATTTTTAGCTTGTATTAGTCATGAACTCAAAACTCCCCTAACTGCCGTTCTGGGATTATCGCGATTGCTGGTGGATCAGCAGTTGGGAGAACTCAACGAGCGTCAAGCCCGCTATGCCGGACTGATTCATCAAAGCGGACGGCATCTGATGAGTGTGGTTAACGACATTTTAGATTTGACCCGCATGGAAACGGGACAAATGGATTTGACGCTAACGCCAGTAAAAATTAGTGCTGTGTGCGATCGCGCCCTATCGGAAGCCAAAGCCATCCATACTCAAACCACCAAAGCTACATCTCAAACTCAACAAAACGCTCGTTCATCTGCTCCCCAATTCTGCCTTTCCATTGAACTAGGCTTAGACCAAATAGTGGCAGATGAGCTGCGCTTGCGCCAGATGTTAGTACATCTACTTTCCAACGCCTTTAAATTCACCGAAATATCTGGCGAAATTGGGCTGCGCGTGAGTCGTTGGGAAGGATGGATTGCCTTTACAGTTTGGGATACAGGCATTGGCATTCCTGAACACCAGCAACACTTAATTTTTCAAAAATTCCAACAACTAGAAAATCCCCTCACCCGCCAATTTGAAGGCACTGGTTTGGGGTTGGTATTAACTCGCGCCTTGGCTCGTCTCCACGGAGGAGATGTCAGCTTCTTATCTCGTGAAGGAAAAGGTAGCCAGTTTACACTACTTCTACCACCCAGTCCCCCGAAAACAGGCTTTTCTGAACCAGATATGGGAATCGGAGAAGACGAGGAGACACGATACCAACCGACACGGGAAAACCCCACAGCAGCTCGTCAGCAAGTTAGTACGTCCACACAGCATCATCCTGCTAGTTCGCAACGGTTGGTCTTGGTAGTAGAGGCAGTAGCCCGATATATTGAAGACTTGACCGAACAACTCAAAGGTTTAGGATATCGGGTTGTGATTGCGCGATCAGGGACAGAAGCAGTCGAAAAAGCTCGGCGCTTGCAACCAATAGCAATATTTTTGAATCCGTTACTACCCCTGCTATCAGGCTGGGATGTGCTGACTTTACTAAAATCTGACACCGCAACCCGTCATATATCTGTAATTGTGACAGCGACGGGAGCCGAAAAGGAACAAGCATTTGCTAACCGAGCCGATGGTTTCTTAAGCTTGCCAGTAGAGCATCAGGTATTAGCACCAGTTTTAGAAAAATTATGTACTGCACAAGCAGTTCCGCAGCAAGGGTTAAACAACAGCGCCATTATCCCAACTAAAACCCCACTGCGAATTCTCAGGTTGGTGAATCCCCAGTTGGAATCGGTCAATCCCCACCCCTCACTTAGAGAACACCGGGTGATTGAAGTAGATGACCTAGATCAGGCAGAACTTTTAGCACGGGTATGGCAATTTGATGTCATTTTGCTAGATGTCGAAAGTACCACCGCCCAAATGTATCTGCAACAACTAATTCAGCACTCGCGTTTGGCGGCAATACCACTGGTTACTTGCGATGTTGCAACTACCTTAATAGCTTCTAAAATACCAGGGCTATCTGTATTTCCTTACTTAACACCATTTGCTAAAGACAACAGCAGTCGTACTGAGAAAACAGATGCTTTACTATCTGTACTGCAAATTGCTTCTGGTATTTGCTGCCCTCCTAACATTTTGGTAGTGGATTTAACAATGCTGCGTGATTTTCCCCAGGTAAGACGCAAGCAAGTTAAGGGTTATCGGACAGCAAAAAATTGCTCAATTAGTAGTGAAACTGCTGAACGGGGGTCTGAGTGGTTCCAAGCTTTAATTCAGTACCTACAAACAGCAGGTTTCAAAGCGGCGATGAGTCCCTGTTGGGCAGAAGTGTTACAACAAATTCGCCACCAAAGCGTTGACTTACTGCTAATTTGTTTAGGAGAATCCGCTATCCACAAAGACGTGCTCAAAGCACTGAAGACATTGGGAGATTCACCTTTAAAGTTACCACCAATTTTGGTACTGAATCAGCGATTAAATCGCCCAGAAACCAGTTTCCAGCCTGGGGTAGCTTATAAAGAAATTGACAAGCAGAAGAAGAATGGTTTGGCATCGATCGAAACTGTTGTTGGTGCGATCGCTACCCAAATATTACCGCGATCGATATCAATGGAAGACCTATTAAACCAGATCAATCAAGCATTAGCTGTCAATGGTTACAATGAAAAATGTTAATTAATGGGGTCATTAGTCATTAGTCATTAGTCATAGGTTATCTACAAAGGACTAATGACTATTTAATACTTTTATGATATGTCTATTTTTTGATTTTTCTTTTTCTTAAAAGGAACTCGAACCAAGTTGTAAGCACCCTTGGTTGATAAACTCTTGTAATCATCTGGCTGTAAGTCCATTTGTAAAAACTTTTTCTGTTCAGCCAACAGCAGCAGTGAGGGAGGTTGTAGTCCTTTGGCAGCTTGGTTTTGAATATGCTCTATAGCCTCTTGGGGAAATCTTAAATAATTGACGTGGATGTTGCTGTAAAATACTACACTAGGCTTTTTGAAGCCAAGCATAATCAATTCTTCATTTGGTTGTTTTGCTTCTAAAATGACCGCAGATAATTCCCTTAAGGGTAATTGACGTTCTCGATCTATAAAGAACGAAGCAGGGGTTAACACAAAAATTAAGAATGCTACAAACCCTAGTAAATTAATGCCGATAACGTAATTCCATTGGCGACTTAATAAGAAACCCGCAACTAAAACGGCACAAACTAGCCACATTACACCGGCTATTACTGGTAAACCAGATTGTTGAATTAGTTCGTGGAAGTTGCTTATAGCTGGATCAGTACCTAATATGTGGGTTATGTTAAATAGTGCTGTTGCCAGAACTGATAAAAACACTACATTCACCCAACCACTCACTCGGAGAAAAGAGGGGGAGACGGGAGGAGTGGGAAAGGAGGAAACAGGAATTGTTTGCCTAGCCTCTGTATCTTGGAAAAAGTCGCTCCACAACAGGGCTATCAGGATGGCTGCTGCTGGCATCAAAGGCAATACGTAGCTAGGGAGTTTGGTGACAGCAATGCTGAAAAAACCAAAAATGCTAGCAAACCAAAACCAAGCAAATAAACCAAACTGCTGAAAACGTTCAAGGGATCGCCAGTGTGATCGCTGCCAAAACTTTAGTCTTACTATAGAGAGTGGTAAATACACTGAGTAGGGCGCAAAACCCAGCAGCACTACTAAAAAGTAAAAATACCAAGGTGCTGAGTGACCATTAACGACTTCTGTAAAGCGTTCCAGGTTGTGATAACCAAAAAAGGCATTAATATAATTCCAGCCATTGCGCCAAATTACTAAAGCAAACCACGGCACTGATAAACCTAAAATTATCAATACACCCACGAGAAGGCGCATTTCCCGCAACACCTCTCGAAATTTTCCCACATAAAGCAAAAAGGCGGCAACAATTAGCCCTGGTAAAACAATTCCCACTGGCCCTTTACTCAAAATTGCCCCAGCAATCAGCACATAAAAAGCTAAGTACCACTTATTAGGGAATAGGGCATGGGGCATTGGGGATTGGGCATTGGTTATTCTTTCTCCCCCTGCTTCCCCTGCTCCCCCCAC
>NZ_WBKL01000077.1:0-5604 GCF_015714705.1 Nostoc sp. NZL
GCCACTACGGACAACTTGCCGCATCTTTTCGTCGGTAGCAACCTGCCACTGCACTGGAACATTATATTGTGGCATCCCACCACCATTGAGCGGATCGGGGGCTAAACGCGTCCACAGTACTACATTATCTGGAAGTGGTTCACCGGAAGCAACACCCAAACTAAAGGGATAATTAGAGAATCGGGGCTGGGCGAGAACTTTGTTAGAGAATTGATTAGCGATCGCAAAACCAGTTAAGGCTCCAGTCCCAATCAAAACTTGTCGTCGTCTCAGGCGACTTGATAGCAAGCGCTCGAAGTTGAAGTTTTGCATATACTCCCCTGATTATCGCGTTTAAATCACAGCAGAGTGTAACAGCGCAACTTTAATGCCTCTTTGCAATCAGGTTAAGCATTGATTATTCCAACACAACCTTAGTTATTTAATCTGAATTAATAGCGCGATTTTTGGCTATCTTTGAACGCAGAAAATGCTCCTATAATTCCCAAAATGGTAGTGTTAAATATGTAGTGAAACCTGATAATTTATAACTTAAATTATTCATTTTTAGCTATTGAAATTTTGAATTACATTTAACTGACTGATTGAATTGCCTCTCAAAGATAAATTTGCTAAATGTCCTAAGTTGACCCAACGCTGTAGAACTCAGCAGCCAACCCACAGCGCTCGGTCATCGCAACTCTTGGAGACGCTGCGCGTAGCTTGCTTCCCCGCAGGGGTACGCCACAACTGGCTAGTAATGTACTAGAAAATACATAGTAAACGTGCGATGGCGTACCCGCCCGCCGTAAGTGATCGCAATAAAGCGTAAGCAAAAAGCTCCTTAATCGTGTAATCTAGTTGGCATTGAGCCGAAATCCTTGTGATTTCCTGTAAGATGGTCTGAAAAACCTTATCCTGTCTGCCTTTGAGAATTCGCTACATCAGAGTCAAAAAAGCCTCTATTTACAACGGAAAATCAAGCTTTTTAAACTCATATTGCAGGAAATTACAAACATCTCGGCTTGATACCTACTAGACTTGCGCTACAACTCCCTGATTTGGCAACTCGAAGGAAGCCGCTGTAATGACAGGTGCATTTGGATCAGACACTGCAATTCCGGTAGGTTGAGACTGAGGCAGCAGTCGGTAGTCAGTACGCCAGCGTTCGCGGTTGAGATCGCAGCGAACATAACCGCGCAGTCTCCCATTGAAATATTTTACCCACGGGTTCTGTGGCAATGCTGCTTCTACGTCGAATGTCCAGGGACAACTTGAACTGATCGAAGTACCAACAAACTCAGTTGCTACTGTTTGTGAGTTGGGGTCGTCAAAGTTAGCCTTCAGGTCATTAACCCAGCTAGAATGCCAGTCACCAGTAATGACTACGGGGTTTGAGGGGCGGCGTTGCTGGATGAAACCGAGAATGCGATTGCGAGAGGCAACATAACCGTCCCACTGGTCAAGGTTAAAGACTTTTTCAGCTCCAGTATTGTAGTCAAACTGAGCCATGATAGTCTGTTGGGCAATGACGTTCCAGCGTGCGCCAGAGCGATTTAGTCCCTCAAACAGCCACCGCTCTTGCTCCGAACCAGTCATGGTAGCAGTTGGGTCAGTAGCTTCAGCGCATCGCGGCTTACGCCCGTCACCACAGGGTTGATTGGTACGGTACTGGCGGGTATCTAAGACATTGAATTCAACAAGATCGCCAAAAGTCAACCGTCGGTAGAGCTGCAAATCAAGACCTCTAGGCTTTGAGAAGTCCCGCAGCGGCATGTGTTCGTAGTATGCCTGAAAAGCAGCAGCACGACGGGCAAGGAACACCGAACGTGATTGTAGTTCGGGGTCTTGAGGAATTTCGTCGGCCCAATTATTGTCAACTTCGTGGTCGTCCCAAGTGACTAGCCAAGGAAATGCAGCATGAGTTGCTTGTAGGTGTGGATCAGTCTTGTACAGAGCGTGGCGGTTACGGTACTCCTGCAAGGTAAATGGTTCACCATTGCCATCGTGCGATCGCAGCGCAGTTGTACTCGGTGCGCCTTCATAAATATAATCACCGAGATGAACCACTAAGTCCAAATCCTCTTGAGCCATATTTTTGTAGGCGGCATAATAACCACTTTGCCAGTTTTGACAGGAAGCGAAGGCAAAGCGGAAGCGCTCAACGCGATCACGCGGGTTAGGAGCAGTGCGAGTCCGCCCGATTGGGCTAACTTCATTGCCCACCCTAAACTGATACCAGTACCATCGTGCAGGTTTTAATCCTTGCACTTCTACATGAACAGAGTGTCCAAATTCTGGAGTAGCCATCTGTGCGCCACTACGGACAACTTGCCGCATCTTTTCGTCGGTAGCAACCTGCCACTGCACTGGAACATTATATTGTGGCATCCCACCACCATTGAGCGGATCGGGGGCTAAACGCGTCCACAGTACTACATTATCTGGAAGTGGTTCACCGGAAGCAACACCCAAACTAAAGGGATAATTAGAGAATCGGGGCTGGGCGAGAACTTTGTTAGAGAATTGATTAGCGATCGCAAAACCAGTTAAGGCTCCAGTCCCAATCAACACTTGTCGCCGTCTCAGGCGACTTGATAGCAAGCGCTCAAAGTTCAAGTTTTGCATATACTCCCCTGATTATCGCGTTTAAATCACAGCAGAGTGTAACAGCGCAACTTTAATGCCTCTTTGCAGTCAGGTTAAGCATTGATTATTCCAACGCAACCTTATACCAATTCGCAATGGGCTAACGCCCCGCTTCGCTAACGCAATGGGCTAACGCCCCGCTCCGCTAACTTAATTAAAAAACTTAGATGCAGCAAAGCTTTCAGGGGTTACATCTGCATCAGATTTTTCGTCAAATGGTATTAATTATTTAATCTGAATTAATAGCGCGATTTTTGGCTATGGCTATGTTTGAGTGTAGAAAATGCTCCTATAATTCCCAAAATTAACAGACTGATTGTTGAACTTGTTTCGGAAACAGCTTGCACCTGATCAACAAGTAGTCCTGAGTCAGAACAATTTTGAGGCGAAAGTAATTAATGCTAACATAATTGTCATGAAACTTTGACTTTTGTGAATTTTTAGTGTCCAGACCTTTAGGGCGGAAAGTGAATTAGGAGATTTAGATATCCATGCCCAACCGCAAAAAGCATATTGAGCATCTACCTCATGCTGAAGCAGCTGATCGCACAATTCGTTTCAAGCAACATCAACGCCTGTTTGCGTTACTTGCGATCGCAGCCGGTTTAATTTTTCTTCAGGGATATATGATCGCTCCCCTGATTCCACGTTTGGCTGAAGTGTTTAACGTTCCAGTTCAGGAAATTGGATTTATCGTTCCAGCCTACATGTTATCTTACGCACTGATGGCATTATTCTACGGTGTGCTATCAGATCGATTCGGACGATGGCCTGTAATTCGCATCTCGCTGGCAATTTTTGTAATTTGTACAGCTTTGACCGCAACGGCTCAGACAGCTTCGCAAATGGCGGCTTGGCGACTGCTGACTGGACTTGGAGCCAGTGGCGTTATTCCACTCACATTTGCATTGATTGGTGATTTATTTCCTTTTGAGCAACGAGGTAGCAAGCTAGGGCTGGTGTTTGCAGCGATGGAAGGAGGCATGGCCGCAGGTTCTGCGGGTGGGGCAATTCTTGAACCGTTTTTGGGTTGGAGATGGCTATTTATCGGTACGGCTGTTCTTGCTGCTTTTGTACTTTGGCGGCTTCATCTTTACGGCGCTCTATTCGATACACCCAGTATTGAAAAATTACCTAGTGTTCGTGAGATATTTAGAGGATACAGCCAGATATTAATTACTTTTCGCGGACAACGAACTTATGCTTATGTTTTGTGGAACGGGATTTATCACTCTGGTGTATATACTTGGTTAGGGTTGTATTTATCACAACGTTACAACATGGATGCCTTGAGCATTGGTTTGACTATTCTCGGCTACGGCATACCTGGATTACTGTTAAGTTCCCTAATTGGTCAATCTGTTGATCGTTGGGGAAGACGTTGGCTAGTTCCGTTAGGACTAGTGATGGCGGCCTTAGCTGGTCTTGTGATGATTTTCGATATTCCCGCATATATCACGACGATAGCGGTTCTATTCTTATCTTTGGGATACGACCTGACGCAACCTTTGTTTGTGGGTATTGTGACTGACTTGGGGGATGGCAATAATTTAGGTCAAACGATGGGACTCAAAGTGTTTACCCTATTCACTGGATTTGGTGTTGGTAGCCTTATTTTTGGAGAGTTACTGCACTTTGGGTTTGCCATAACTCTGGCTATTTTTGCTGGCATTCAGTTAATTTCTGGTTTGATAGCAATTCCACTCTTTTGGCGGGAAGTCCCATCTCAACTGCGCTCATAAGCTGATGCGCTCCTAAATTGTATAAACACTCTTTACGGTCGTTAACTGTTGACGGTTAACGGTTATCAGTTAACAGTTAACAGTTAACAGCCTTAATGTTCAAGTTAAATGCGTAACAGCTTAGAAATACATGCGATACGGGAAGCTGAGAGATTTAGACCTGAGAGTGTCAATAATGAGTATTCCTGCCCGATGCTAATTAAATTTTAGGCGAACTAAGGGCATTCAGTAGCAGCAGTGACCACGGCACTTTAATATCGGGTATGAGCCATGAGTAATTTCTCAGTACAGGTAATGCAGCTGGTAGCACAAAACGCAAAGAGCGTAGAGATGCAGGACAATCGCCATTTTCATCGACAATTCCATATTTACTAGCTAGTTCAGCAACAATCTGCACACGTCCGGTATGGCGCATGATATTTGATTCACCAGAAAGTGCAGCAATCACCCGTCCAGTTAATAAGGGAGTTTCCCAATTGTAGCGATCGCTAAGAAATGAGTTATTCTTTTCAGGATCATTGGTTTGATTCATTTCAGAAGCAAAACGGGAAAAAAGCTCAGTACCAACAATACCTGGCCAAATTGAAACAGAAGCGACATTATGGGGTTTTAACTCAACAGCCATATCAGCTGCTAGGCGATCGCAAGCTGCTTTCCCAGCACCGTATGCTGTATTAAATATATAAGACATACTACCCCACGAGGAAATGGTGCAAATTAGTCCAGAGTTCCGCTTGGTCATCATTCGGGCAGCAAAAACACTCGCAACATAGTGGCTACGAAGACCAACGTTATTGCTAGCATCCCAAAGACTTGGTTCACAATCCCAAAAGGGCTGCCCATAAGCGTCTTTTAATGCCTGAACTCCTGAGTAAGCATTATTCACCAATAAATCGAGTTGTCCATCCTGCTCATCTTGGATACGCTCAAATAGTAAACGCACCTGCTCATCGTCGCTGTGGTCTACTTGAACGGGAATGCACACGCCACCGAATTCCTCTATGGCTGATTGGGTTTCACTGAGACTCCCTGAAACCGCATCACTGGAAGAGTTGTTGAGGCTGCGCCCGGTAACATATACAGTTGCCCCAACCTCACCCAAGCCAATAGCAATTCCCCTACCAATCCCCCGTGTAGCACCTGTTACCAATGCCACTCTACCCTCAAGATGTCTCATAATAATCCCTTTTCTCTGCCCTCTTATTCCCCCTGCCCTCTTATTCCCCCTGCCCCC
>NZ_WBKL01000119.1:0-93555 GCF_015714705.1 Nostoc sp. NZL
TTGACCTTCTGAGGCTCGACGTTGACCTTCTGAGGCTCGACGTTGACCTTCTGAGGCTCGACGTTGACCTTCTGAGGCTCGACGTTGACCTTCTGAGGCTCAATGTTGACCTTCTGAGGCTCAATGTTGACCTTCTGAGGCTCAATGTTGACCTTTTGAGGCTCAATGTTGACCTTTTGAGGCTCAATGTTGACCTTCTGAGGCTCAATGTTGATCTTCTGAGGCTCAAAAATGCCCTGGCGACTAGAAGTCGCGGCTACACAGACAAAACCCGCGAAGGCGGGTTTCAAAAATCTTTGGATTCAAGACGCAAAAAGGGCATAACATTGTTATGCCGCTACAAATGATGTGTATTTTACCAAGTTGACAACTGCTATAATTGCCTATTTTAAGCTTTAGCTAACTGGGACTTCGGATTGCTTTTTCTTGGAACGGCGGTTAAACCTGCGTCCCATCTCATCAATTACTGCATCTAAACCTGTGACATCACCGCTAGCTTTGGCATAGCTATAAACTGCTAATGCTGCTGCATAGGCTTCGCTAGCAGAGGCTATACAGGTATCATCCACTAATTCTTGCAGTTGCGTTAGAGACAAAAGCACTGGATACAAGGCCTCAAACAGTGCCAAATCTCGGCGCATCTCTTCTAAATCAAAAGAACGGGGCAAAAAGTTAGGGTTCTGTGTCGCCACTTCTAAGGCTTTGCTGACAAAAGCCCGACTTTTATCTCCCATCTTCAACATTGTTCGCCGTTCTTCGGTGGTCAGATCAACCAAAAACGGTAACTTTTCTCTAATTGTAGCGATCGCTTGCATGACTGCTTCTTTATCTGCTGGGGCTAGACTGGCACTGATGCGATTTTCTGCCATTTTTAATACTCCTCTAGGGTACTTAATTTCAGTATTCCCAAAGTTCTAGAGGCGATCGCATTTATTCAGAGGGGAACATTCAAAAATACTTACAATTGCCAATCCTCAACTGTGCTGTTGAAGTTCTAATTTTTCAAGCCATCATCCAGTCAAGCTTCTATTTCCAGCAAAATTGCCCGATAACCTGCTTGGACAAAGTGTTGATCAGCGGTTGCTGCAATAATTAAGCCCTGATCCTGCATGACAATAAACGAAATACAATCAGTTAACCCCCAGGTTTTGTCTAGACGGGACTGATAAAGTTGTAAAGCATGGTTAAGCATCTGTGTGTCTACACTCACAACACACATATTTGGTGTTTGATAACACTGCTGGATAAATCGTATTGCGGCTGTGCGATTAAAAGCACTCAAAGCATTACCAACTTCGATTAAAACAGCTTCAGTCACCCATACTTCAACAGCATTTTGGACACGTGGTAGCAGTGTTTTAGCCTTGAGAGGGTATTGATCGCGTACATTTAGTAACGCTTGGATAAAAACAGTGTCTAAAAATATTCGCTCACCCGTCATGTGTTAATTTCAGGCTGGCGTTTTGGTGTGCCATAGAGGTAATGATCGTGTTGACTTGCCCAATCTTCGGGTGCATCAACTGTTCCAGTTAAATCTTCTAATACATCCCATGCATCAGCCACTTTAGTTTCAGATGAGTTAATATCCTCAGAAACGATGGTAATTACATAGCGTTTGTTCAGTTCTAAATCAGGTGGAATATCTGGGCGCAAAACAGAACCATCAAATGTAACCGTTAAAATTTTGCTCATTGTGATATTTCTCCTAACCGCTAATAACTGCGATCGCATCAATTTCTACCAACACATCTTTAGGTAAGCGCGATACCTGCACACAAGCCCGCGCTGGGGCTGTATTTTCCGGGAAATATTTAGCATATACGGCATTCACCGCCGCAAAATCATTCATATCAGCTAGAAATACAGTAGTTTTCACAACATCTTCAAAAGTCGCCCCGGCTGCGGTGAGGATGGCTTCAAGATTAGCTAATACCTGCTCAGTTTGCTTTTTGACATCATCAGTGTAGACGACATCACCAAGGCGGGGATCGATGGCAATTTGTCCAGCTATGAATAGAAATTGACCTGAAGCTGCGATCGCTTGATTATAAGGGCCCACTGGAGCGGGTGCGTTATCAGTATTAATTACTTTACGAGTCATAGATATTACTTTCTCTAACGATGTTTCTTGTTTACCGATTTCCCCTTTAGGAGCGATCAGTCTGTAGACTTCTCCATCTGGCATTATCGCACCAGTTAGGTCAGCATCTTTAAAGGTTGCCCCATAGATATTTGCCCCAGTTAAATCAGCCCTTCTCAAATTTGCTCCATCTAAATTTGCTCTGGTTAAATTTGCCCATCGCAAATTGACTTTTTCTAAATTCGCTCCTTGGAGAAATGCTTTTGTAAGGTTTGTACTTTGAAGAGATGCTGCTGCAAAATCTATGTCAGCCAAATTCATGCCTGAGAGATCAACTTTGTTCAGATTCGCTCTATGAAATATACTTCCTTGGAGTTTGACACTTTGCAATATTGCCTCAGTTAAGTTAGCCAGAGTAAAGTTTGCTCCAATTAAGTACGCCTGGCTAAAATCTGTCTTAGTTAGATTAGCTTTACTGAGATTAGCTTCAGCTAAGGAAGCCGCAGTCAGATCTGCACTACTAAGAGTTGCTCCAGTTAAATTTGCTGTATCTAGGTTTGCATAAATTAATTTTGCACTACTTAGGTCTACACCGATCAAGTTTGCCTGTTCTAAGTTTGCATGATTCAAATTTGCGCTATTGAGAGTTGACCAACTCAAGTCAGCACCACTGAGGTCTGTCCAAGCAAAAATTGCTGAAGAAGCACTTACTGAAATTAACTTTGTATTTGCTAAAGACGCTTTAGTGAGATTTGTACTATTAAGATTTGCTTGAGTTAAATTCGTTTCACTTAAATCAACTCCAGCCAAATTTGCACCGTATAAGTCTATTTCACTGAGGTCTGCACCTTTGAGATTTTCTTCACTCAAATTTTCTGAATGAAATTTCCGTTGTCCTTCGGCATATTTCTCTAATAGCGTCTCAGCGTCCATAATGCACCTTTGAATACCACTGACACAGTATAATCACAAAAACTTTGTGTCATAGATATTCCTCTCTTTTCTTCCTTTGCGCCCTTCTCTTCGAGACACTTCGTGAACGCGCCTTCGCGGTTCGTCCCTCTTACCCCAACCTCGGACGTATCCCATAATGCCGATATCGCCAATAATCCCGCAAAATGCAATCGTGGTCAAAACATAAATTACTAGGCACACGCCAAGACTCAAAAATTCCTACACCCTTAGCATCATCTCCAGCCACAGGTTCCCCCGTCGCTGTTGCCAAAAACACAATACTAATCGTATGCTGACGCGGATCGC
This sequence comes from Nostoc sp. NZL, assembly GCF_015714705.1. Taxonomy (NCBI): domain Bacteria; kingdom Bacillati; phylum Cyanobacteriota; class Cyanophyceae; order Nostocales; family Nostocaceae; genus Nostoc; species Nostoc sp. NZL. The sequence goes on from NZ_WBKL01000119.1 coordinate 3,341, forward strand.
GATTGGGATCAGAATACACCAGTAATTGTTCAACTAACTCCACCTGCAAACCCGTTTCTTCCTCAGCTTCCCGCAGGGCCGCCACTTCCACCGCTTCCCCATAATCCACAAAACCACCAGGAATAGCCCAACCTAAGGGTAGATTATGTCTTTCAATTAACACTATTGGCCGATGAGGTCGATCTACTAGTTCAATGATGATATCAACTGTCGGTGCAGGATTTCGGTAAGTCATAGTTATTAGTCATTGGTCATTAGTCATTGGTCATTAGTTAATCAACCAAAGACAAATGACAATCAAGATGAGTTTACTTGATTTATCCTGCAAATACTGTTCCGTGATAAATTCGATGCGATCGCGTAGCGTGTCCATCAGATAATTGCTCCCTCTCATAATTCAGGTTAAATATGCCTTTTCCTAGATCCAGTGGCATTTTGCTGCATCCTACTTCCTTTCCCAGTCGATTCGGCGTTGGAGATTTAGGCTTAGAAGCCTATCGCTTCATCGATTTTCTTAAAGAGAGCCATCAACAATATTGGCAAGTTTTACCCTTGGGCCCCACTGGATACGGTAATTCCCCCTATATGTGCTACTCGGCAATGGCAGGAAATCCCCTGCTAATTAGCCCAGAAAAACTGCGAGATGAGGGTTTGCTAACTGAAGAAGACTTTGCTAATTTACCAGGATTTCCCGTAGAAAAGGTAGACTTTGACCAAGTTGTGCCGATTAAGATTGAGCTGCTGAAAAAAGCCTGTGAAAACTTTAGAGCAAATGCTACGGAAATCCAACAAAAAGAGTTTGCAGGTTTTTGCGATAGCAAAGCCTATTGGCTAGATAATTACGCCTTATTTATGGCGTTAAAAGATGCTAACGACAATGCAAGCTGGCATACATGGAAGCCAGAATTTGTCAAGCGTGAACCCGAAGCCTTAGCTCAGGTAGAGCGTCGGCTCAATGGGGAGATTTTTTATTACAAGTTCATCCAATTTGAGTTTTTCCGGCAGTGGTCAGACCTGAAAAGCTACGCTAACATGCGCGGTATAGACATTATCGGCGATATCCCCATTTACGTAGCTCATGATAGTGCTGACGTGTGGGCACATCCCGACATCTTTTGCTTAGATGAAGAGACTGGAGTTGCTGCCCAAATGGCCGGAGTCCCACCAGATTACTTTAGCGCCACTGGTCAATTGTGGGGTAACCCGGTTTATAACTGGGAAGAATTGCAAAAACAAGACTTTAAATGGTGGGTACAGCGCTTTGAGGCAATGCTGGATTATGTAGATATAATTCGCATTGACCACTTCCGGGGCTTTGAGGCATATTGGTCAGTACCCAAAGGCGAAGAAACTGCCATGAATGGTAAATGGGTGGAAGCGCCTGGTGATGCTTTTTTTGAAGTGATTAGGCAGAAGTTGGGCAAGCTACCGGTCTTGGCGGAAGATTTGGGAGTAATTACACCAGAGGTAGAAGCGCTGCGAGATAAGTATGAATTTCCTGGGATGAAGGTTTTACAGTTTGCCTTTGGTTCTGATCCCGGTAATCCATTTTTACCATTCAATTACCCACGAAATGCTGTAGTTTATACTGGCACTCACGATAATGACACAACTGTAGGCTGGTTTAATTCAGCCAGCGACTACGAAAAGCAAAATCTGTTGCTTTATTTAGGTTGTATTAGTCCTGAAGGCATCCATTGGGATTTAATTCGCTTGGCTTTGAGTTCCATAGCCAACCAAACGATTATTCCCTTGCAAGATATTTTGGGATTAGGAAACGAAGCGCGGATGAATTTTCCCAGTATTGCTGAGGGTAACTGGGGGTGGCGCTATCAAGGAGCAGCTTTGACACAAGAATTAGGCGATCGCTTGAAAGTTCTTACCAGACTCAATGGACGCGCCCCGCAAGCCCAGTGAAGAGTGGGGATATGAGGGAGGAGGGGGAGCAGGAGAAGACAAGGCAGAGGGAGGAGTAAATGCCTCCTTGTCCTCCTTGTCTCGTTGTCCCCCTCATCCTCCTCCCTCATATCCCTCATCTCAAAACTTAGGTTTAGCAGCTGCAATCCTAACTTCTTCCTCTTTCCCCGGTTCTCCCATTTCCTTGGCTTTCTCTTGATTGACGCTCATCAACACACCACCAGCATTATCAGTTTTCACTGTGAGTTGCTCTTGGGCTTTCCAAATCCGGTGAGTTCCTTCTGGCAGAATACCCTCAAACTCGGTTTTGCCATCGGCTACTATGCGAATCCAAGATGACGCTTTCAAAGTGACACCAATCTGTACAGCCTTTCCCTGTTGGACAGCGCTAAGGGTATTGCTAACCGGTTGAACCTCCACAGACTCTTTTAGTTGGGCTAGTTCTGGTTTAACAATGGACTTTTGCTTTAGGTATGGCTGGTTTTGGCTATTACTTGCTTGTAGTACAGCGTTATTTAATAACTGAGATAAGCCATTTACAGAGCATACTATTAGAAATATGTAAAGAAAGTAAAGGTGAATCGGACGTAGTTGATCAAGAGGTGAATTATTCCCCCTACCTTGAGGGTTCACTTGTGCAGAACTGATTGGAAAAGTGCCAGAAAATTCTACTCCATTCAAACCTAGTGCATCGGCAAATTGCCTGATTAAACCTTGAATATAGACTGGTTCTGGCAGATCGTTTAAATTACCTTCTTCGATCGCCTGCAATAATCGCCGGGGAATCCTGGTCAATACAACCACTTGCTCTAGAGATAATCCCTGTTCTTGACGCAATGCCCAAAGTTGAGCGCCCATTTCTGCCAACTTTTCGGCTCGTTGTTGCTCTAATGAAAGTGATGGCTGGTGATTATTCTTCTTTCTTAGCCATTTCATGCCTGCTGACACTCCTTAACTCCACTGAATCTTTAATAGGTTGCGTTATCTGATATTGCAAAAAGCGAATCTCGTGATCTTTGAGGGAACGATATTGACCCTCTTCCAACAAGGGTTCTTTGGGAGTTTGTAATTGAATTGGGCCGATAGCAGTCCGATGCAGCTTGATTACTGGGTATCCTAACTGTTGAGCTATACGGCGGATCTGGCGATTTCTTCCCTCCTGCAACACTATTTCTAAAAAGCTTTGCTCGGCTCGATGTTCTATTAGGTGTACCTTAGCGGCCCTGGTTTTTCTACCCTCCAACATCACACCTTGACGCCACATTTGTAGTACTGCTTCTGGAGGATGTCCTTTGACCAAAACACGATATGTTTTGGAAATACTGTGACGTGGATGGGTTAGTCCAAATGTCAGATTTCCGTCATTGGTAAGGATTAATGCTCCTGTAGAGTCTGCATCTAAACGCCCAACTGGGTGAATACCTGAACCCTCCCGTAATTCTTTCGGTAGTAGATCCAGGACTGTTGGTCTGCGGTGAGGGTCGTAGCAAGTCGAAACGACTCCCGCTGGTTTATGTAGCAATAGATATATTAAAGCCGGACGCTGCTTTTCGGATACAGGTTTACCATCGATTGCGATCGCATCTTTTTGGGGATCAACTTTTTGACCTAAATGTGCCAATACCCCATTGATCCGCACCCGTGAGTGCCTAATCATTTCTTCGGCTTCACGACGTGAGGCGATACCCCATTGAGCGAGAATTTTTTGTAACCGTGCCTCCATGTGGAAATTGCTTATTTACTGTTAACAATTAAATGATATTTGTATTTTGTAGTGAGTAGGCATAAATGTTACATTTAAGACTTATTTAATTTATGTTCGGTTGTTGAACAAATACTCATAAACAGATTGGTTAAATGCCAGAGCAAAATTCCCAAACAACAAATGCAAATAAAATCCGCATAATTACGCAAGTACTCACAACAGCACTAAAGCTCTGGTTGAGAGCGCAAGTGAGCCAAATATCTGAATTAGAAGTGGAGATTAAAGCGAGCGATCGCCAAATCCTCTCTGGGCGTATCCCTTCGGTATCTATTTTTGCTACTCATGCAGTTTATCAAGGTCTCCTGATTACACAAATTAAATTAATAGCAGAAAATATTCGGATAAATATCGGCTCCGTACTCAAGGGAAAACCTCTGCGACTGTTAGAAACAGTACCAGTGGTTGGCGATTTAGTCGTAGACGAGAAGGATCTCAATGCTTCTCTCTCATCTGACTTATTATCGACTGCTTTGAGCGATTTGCTGGTTAAGGTTTTACCAACACATTGCCCAAAGTCACAACCAATAAATTGGCAAGAAATTATCCTTGATAACAACCAAATTATACTGCGAGGTATGAGAGTAACCAATAGTGAAACAATACCTCTAGAGATTTGTCTGGGCTTACAGTTACTCAGTGGACATGAGTTGCAACTGGCACATATAAAAATCAAGTCCAACCAGGGAGATATATTAGAGGACAATCATGAGTACAATCTGGATCTTGGCTCAGATGTCGATATTCAAGAACTAACGCTGATCCCAGGCAAGCTATTGTGTCGTGGGAGGATTAACGTTAATCCTTGAGGATTAGAAATTAAAAAATGCTAATACATTAATTTAAATGATATAACGGCTCTCAGGGGATGAGGAGGACAAGGGGCAATACTGTTCAGTTAAGTCCGAAATCCTCTGTAGAGACCCAAAATTTTACTTCGTCCCGCTGCGCTAACGCGTCTCTACGTGCCGAAATCAATGCCAAAAATTCTTAACCCAAGTGTATTAGGACAAGGGGACAATCCCTCGCTTCGTTTCTATCCCGCCTCGGAATAGAATTCTAAGGCTAAAGCTTAAGTTCTGGGCGGGATGTGGGTCAGTGCAATACTTTAACTGTTACAAAAATGTGGGTAATGACAAGTCTTACAAGAGTTGGGACTGTTCTTCTTAGGTCTGTATTGAACTCAACTGAGAAGCTCTATAGTAGCGGCAACAGTAGTGTCACGAAATAATAAACCAAAGGAGCAGTGAAAATATAACTATCAGTACGGTCTAAAATACCACCGTGACCAGGGATTAATTGTCCAGAATCTTTGACCCCAGCATCCCGCTTGAGCATAGACTCGGTAAGATCCCCTAAAAGGCTAGCAATACCAATCAGTAAACCCAATGCTAAACCAGTCAAGGGGGATCTGGGCAAATGTAGATAATAGGCTCCTGCTATGGCTACAGCAACACTTGAAGTAATACCAAAGACAGCACCTTCTACAGTTTTTTTCGGGCTAATCTCAGAGAGACGGGTTTTCCCAAAGAATTTGCCAATAGTGTAAGCACCGATATCCGCTGCCCAAATACACAAAAAAGTCAGCAGTGTTGCTGTAAAACCTTGTGGTAAAGAAGCAGAATTTGCTTTTTCCCAGAAATCTGTCCAGGTTGTGGGCCAGTAACCTCCGAAAGCGAGATTGCTAAAAGCAGCACTATCAATTGCTCGTAATCGCACCCAGTAACTCGGCAAATAACCTACGTAAAATAGCCCCATAATAGAAGCGGAAACATCAGCGATCGTGGCAAATTTGGGCTGAAACAGCAGGTAAAAACAAATAAGTGTGCCAGCAACTGGCATCACAGCGTCAGCTAAACTGCCATCAAGGGTACAAATTGCCAGCAAAACTTGGCTGACAACCATAGTCGTTTTAGCGGCCGGAGCGATGCCTCTGGCTCGCACCAAATTAAAATATTCCTGTTGACCCAAAAAGATGATAACCGCAAAGATGATGGTAAAGTACCAACCCCCCAAAAGGGTTGCAGAAAGAGCAAGAGCGATCGCAACAATTCCACTAATAATCCGAGACCAAGGCATAGAAGTATTTGGGATTGGGTACTGGGGATTGGGTATTGGGTACTGGGGATTGGGTACTGGGTATTAGGTATTTGGAAAACTTTTTCCTAGTTCCTAGCCCCTAGTCCTCAGCCCCCAGTCCCTAGTCCAGTTTCTCACCACTGAGGATAAAAATGGGATCAACGGCGGTAAAGGTTTGAGAAAAGCCACGCGTCTCTAAGCGATTAACCGCAGACTGAACGACTTCGATATTTCTAGCCCTTAACAGAGAAAAACTCTGGGAAATAGCATACAGACTTTCTAGATTAGCAGCTGTGGCTACAACCCGACCGGATGGGGGTAAATAATGCCAAGCTGCTTGCAGAATTTCCTGAATGGGGCGTCCTCCTTCGATACAAACACGGTGAGGGGTGACCTTAAGATCGTGTAAACACTCTGGGGCGCTACCTTCAATTACTTCGACATTTTTAACCTCAAAGCGATCGCAGTTACGCTTGATCAGATTAGCTACTTCTTCATCCCTTTCTATAGCAATAATCTTTCCGTTTGGACACAATAGCCCCACTTCTACCGGAATTGTCCCCGTCCCTGCACCAATGTCCCACAAAACAGAATCTGATCTTAGTCGCAGTTGGGCAATTAACAGCAGTCTGACTTCTCGCTGGCTCAGGGGAATTCCTGGCAAATGTTCAAACAATTCATCGGGAATACCAGGGGTAATATAAGGCCAAAGTTGGGAGGGCATAGAATTACGCAATTATACTAAAGATATCGATTTGCCAAATTGAAAAGCTCTAAGCTCTAAAAACTTTTCAAACGTAGCATTATAAGAAACCATAATGATTGGCGAAATATTAGGTGAGCGCTATGAAGTTCAGCAGCTACTAGGAAAAAAAGCAGGGCGGCGAACTTTATTAGCTCGTGACTTGCAAACTCAGGAATTAGTCGTTATCAAGTTACTCTCTTTTGGTGGTGATTTTGAATGGGATGATTTAAAGCTGTTTGAGCGAGAAGCCGAAACCTTAAAAAACCTAGCACACCCCTTAATTCCTCGCTATTTAAACTATTTTGAGGTCAATTTACCAACCATCAAAGGTTTTGCCCTGGTACAAACTTATATCCCAGCAAAAACTTTAGAGCAATACTTACAAACTGGGCGAACTTTTACAGAACCTGAAGTCAAACAGATAGCCAAAGCGCTTTTAGAGATTCTTATTTACCTACATGGGCTGTATCCGCCTGTAATTCACCGTGATATTAAGCCTAGCAATATTTTATTAGGGGAGCGTTCTGGTAATAGTGTTGGTCAAGTTTATTTGGTAGATTTTGGCTCAGTGCAGACTGTCCTCGCCACCGAAACTGGAACAAGAACTGTGGTAGGAACCTATGGCTATATGCCACCAGAGCAATTTGGTGGACGCACTGTTGCAGCATCTGACCTTTATAGTTTAGGCGCAACCTTAATTTATTTAATGACGGGTAATCACCCAGCCGATTTACCCCAAAAGGATTTTCGCATTCAGTTTGAACAAGCAGCTAATGTGAGTCCCAGTTTTAGCAATTGGCTAAAGTGGATGATTGAACCCAGTTTAGAACGGCGTTTGAGTTCTGCGATCGAAGCGATCGCAGCTTTAGAGAAACCACAAGCGACAAACTTACCTATTTTGGTTGTTAGCAAACCAGACGGGAGTAAGATTCAACTAACCAAAAATTGGGATTCTCTAGAAATTATCGTTCCACCAGCTGGTTTTGATGCATCAATAGTACTCACAGGTTTATTTGCGATCGTCTGGAATTCATTTATCCTGTTTTGGACAATTGGCGCTCTCTCCGCCCCTTTTCCTGCCAATATCCCCTTTGCCTTGTTCTCACTTCCTTTTTGGGGTGCTGGCTTTATGATGGTTTATAAATTTTTCTTTAACTTGTTTGGACGCATCTGCTTGCGCCTGAATGCAGAACAAATTGCCCTAAGCTGGGAGTTGTTTCGTTGGAAATTTGAGCGTCCCCGTCCATCGCCAAGACGAAGTATTACCAAGGTGGTTTACATTCCCAAACACTTTACTAAAGACTCTGAAGGCACTAGAGTTGCCGTTCCCGCACAACTATATATTTGCTCAGGAGTACAAAAATATCAGCTTGGTGGAAACGATGTCGGTATTAAATCCGAAGTAGAACTTGAATGGTTAGCTCATGAATTAAGTGAGTGGTTAGGTTTGCCAATTACCAATCCAATGGGAAGTTAGTTGAGCTAGCGATCGCTCAAGAGGGTCGAGTGCTTCGCTTATCAATGGCGAACTCATCAGATTTGAGCCATCAATGTCTATATTTAATTAAAGGAGCCTTAGAGGAAATTTATATGTTTGGACTGGGATGGCCAGAAATAGCTGTAATTACCATAGTCGCTGTTCTAATTTTTGGCCCAAAAAAAATTCCCGAACTGGGAACCGCACTGGGCAAAACCCTACGAGGGTTTAAGGAGGAGATGAAAACTCCCAGTGACGAAACCAATTCGGAACAAGAAAAACAGTAATTAAAGTAGTCAGAATACAAAAGGCAGGAGGAGGCAGTACGTTGGGGAGCCAGCGCGGTCTTCTCCTGACTACAGTAAGGTATTAACAACAGAAGAAGGTGCTATTCCATTTTGGGAATCGATGACAGTTGTGCCGGAATTTTGTTGGTGTGTCTCTTCCTTGGCTAGACCACGCAGCTTAATTAACTTAATAGCCCGACTCACACTTTCTGGCAAAATTACCACCAGACTGTTATCAGGAGCCATGTCTAAGCCTTTATTTATCGCTTGAGTTTCATCCAGAATTGATTCATAGCGGCTGTCAGGCTTAACCTCGGTGATGCCTTGAATAATCAACTGGGCGGCTGAACCTCGTGCCCGTCCCCGTGTGTCATCGTCTTCTTTGACGATGATGTAATCAAAAATTTGTGCTGCTAATTTGCCCAAAGTAACAAAGTCTTCATCACGGCGATCGCCTGGGCCACCAATTACGCCAATCCGTTGTCCTGTAGTCCAGTTCCGCACAAAGGAACCTACAGCTTCGTAACTGGCTGCGTTGTGAGCATAGTCCACCAAAGCGTGGTAGTTGCCTAAATTAAATAAATTCATCCGTCCTGGCGTTTGACTAACTGAAGCCCGGAAAGTCTTCAAACCAGCACGAATCTGCTCAATTGTGACGTTTTGCACGAATGCTGCCAAACTTGCAGCTAAAGCGTTGGCAATCATAAACGGTGCACGTCCGCCCATTGTTAAAGGTATATTTTCTGCTCTTTCTATGCGGTGTGTCCAATCACCTTTAACAATTGACAAATAGCCATTTTCATATACCGCCGCGACTCCACCCTTTTGGATGTGCTTCCGCACCAATTCCGAGTCGGGGTTCATTGTGAAGTAAGCAATATTAGCCTTAGTTTTTTCTGACATGGCGGCTACGCGGCGATCGTCGGCGTTAAGTACCGCGTATCCATCTGGGTATACGGCTTCCGCTACTACGCTCTTGAGGTTAGCTAACTGCTCAATGGTATCTATATCGCCAATTCCTAAGTGGTCGGAGGCTACATTCAAAACCACGCCCACATTTGCTGCTACAAAGCCTAATCCAGAACGGAGAATGCCACCGCGAGCCGTTTCTAGTACAGCTACCTCTACTGTGGGATCTTGGAGGATGACGTGGGCACTTTGGGGGCCTGTGTTATCACCAGCTTCTACTAAGTAATCACCGATGTATGTACCATCAGTTGTAGTATATCCTACTACTTTCCCAGTCTGTTTATAAATATGTGCTAGTAGTCGGGTAGTAGTGGTTTTGCCATTAGTACCCGTAATGCTGAGGATCGGTATTTGGCTGGATTGCTCGTTGGGAAACAACATATCCATTACTGCGCCGGCGACGTTGCGGGGGATACCAACGCTTGGGGCAACGTGCATTCGGAAGCCGGGAGCGGCGTTAACTTCCACAATCACGCCATCAACTTCCCGCAGCGGGCGGCTAATATCCGTGGTGACGATATCGAGTCCGGCGATATCCAAACCGATAATCTTCACTACCCGTTGTGCCAACCAAAGATTTTCTGGGTGAATTTCATCGGTACGGTCTACAGCGCTACCACCTGTACTTAAGTTTGCCGTTGCTCTGAGATAACAAATAGTACCCTTGGGTGGCACGCTATTTAGGGTATAGCCTTGCCTTTCTAGCAGCTGGTAGCTGGTGCGGTCTAGTTCAATCTTGGTTAGGACGTTATCATGTCCTTCGCCGCGATTTGGGTCAAGGTTAGTTTCCTCAATCAGTTCGGAGATGGTGGATCTGCCATTGCCAATGACATGAGCCGGGACGCGCTCGGCTACTGCTACTACTTTGCCATTAACCACTAATACCCTGTGGTCGCGCCCAACGTAATATCTTTCAACAATAATTGACCGGGAAACCTGTCTGGCAGCTTCATATCCGGCTTCAGCTTCTTCCCAAGTTCTGATATCAATGGTGATCCCACGCCCATGATTGCCATCCAGGGGCTTGATAACAATGGGATAGCCGCCAACGTATTCAATGGCTTGTTCTAAATCGTCTAAGAAGTTGATCACTGTACCTCTGGGTACTGGTGCACCAGCGGCAGCGAGGATGCGTTTAGTGGCTTCTTTATCGCAAGCTAGTTCTACGCCCAGAATGCTGGTGTTGTCAGTCATTGTGGCCTGCATTCGCTTCTGGTTCACGCCGTAGCCTAGCTGAATCAAAAAGCGGGCTTCTAGAGACATCCAGGGAATACCTCTTTTTTCTGCTTCTTTGACGATCGCTTCAGTAGAAGGCCCTAGGGAAGCATCACGAACAAAGTCTTTCAGGTCTTGGATATCTTGCTCTAGTTCTGCCTTCGGATAACGGCCTCGATCAACGATACTCTGGCACAGCCGCACTGCGGCTCGTCCAGCGTAGCGTCCCGCTTCCTCATTCACGTATTCGATCACTACTTGGTAAATTCCGGGTGTGGCAGTTTCGCGGGTGCGACCAAAGCCGACATGCATACCAGCTAATTCCTGGAGTTCTAAGGCTACATGTTCCACGATATGGCCGATCATAGTGCCTTCTTTGACTCGCATCAGAAAACCACCACGACAGCCAGGCGAACAATAATGGCCCTCCAGACTCGGCAGCGCCTCAACTAATCCTTCATAAAAGCCAGGGATTTCATTCGAGGGCGTCTCGGCAAGGGTTTCTAAATCGAGGCGCATGACGATCAGCTTGTGGCGTCGAATGCTCCAATAGTTTGGGCCGCGTAAGGTCTGGATCTTGAGGATTCTCATGGGAATAGGTAGATGGAGATTCGGAACCAAAATTCTAGTTTCTTACTGGAATTGACCGCTAAACTGTTCATTGCAAACAGTTTTTTCTTTTTACATGGTATTCTTATCATTTTTCTACGGTAAGAAATAAATGTGCGGTCAACTCAGTGTAACCTCAGATACTCTATCCCGTCAGCTGGAGATTCGGTGTACAGCAGGCAATACAGTCCGCTGGTACAAGTGGAAGCGATCGCCGTAGCTGAGGATATGGAGACGTAAATTATGCACTGTTAATGGTTCATTAGCACCGACATGGGGTTCGTTGGTGTGGGTGGCTTCAGTGGGATCAACAATGGTGACACTGCCTTTACCCATAACTTGTAGCCAACCATCACGTTCAAACACTGCACAAGTATCTTCGTCAATGCCAATACCTAAGCGATCGGGATGAGCTGCGATCGCACTAATTAGCCGCCCCATCCGATTCCGGTTGTGAAAGTGTTGGTCAACGATTACTTCAGGAATAAATCCCAAACCCGTTGCCATATCGACTAGGGAACGATTTGGCGACTCTCCACTACCGCCGCCAGCAATCATGTGATGCCCCATTACTGCCGCTCCTGCACTTGTGCCTGCTAGCGTAAGTTGCCCCGCCCTCACCCGCTGCCGAATAATTTCCATTGCTGGTGTATCTGCCAATACGCCACAAAGACGCAGTTGGTCTCCTCCTGTCAAAAATACCCCACTACAGGCTTCTAAGGATGCTTTGATCTGGGAGGCTTCACACTGTTCTCGTTCGCGGATGTCTAAAATCTCTACCTTCTGAGCACCCATTTCTTCAAAAATGCGAATATACCGACCACCGATGATGGCGGGTTCGCGAGAGGCAGATGGAATAATTGTAATATAAGCCTTACTAGCACCGGCACGTCCAAAAAAAGTTCGTAGGATTTCGCGCCCATGAACTTTATCTTCTGCGCCTCCGATAACCAGAACGGCGGTTTTAGTTGCTTGGGGTGTCCTCATTTCTAGCGATTTAGCTTGTAATTGCGGCATTTTGTTTCTCCTGTCAACAACTTCAGGTGAATTTAACAAGGATCAGTTGCCTGATGATTTTTGCGCTTTGCTTCTTTGAGAGGACACTTTTTGGAAGTTTGGAACTGAGTCAGCCACTCTCCAAATTCTCGCTTAACGCTCGCGTTGCCTCAGTCTAAACGTGTTCGTTCCCATTTCTCAAAGCCAGGGCCTTGTTTTTCACCTGTCCACTTGCAGCAGGGCAAAATAGTCTTTAGGGGGCTAGATTCCCCCTCTAGGGCTGGGGACGAGCAGGTAAGACTACGCTTTTTTCTGAGGCTGGCTCGATGCATCCTGGAAGTTGTTAACTTGATATGATTATTAATTTAAATGTAGTTGTGACAACATTTAAACATAAATTAAGTAATTAGAAAAACTTTTGATCCCATCTAAAATCCAAGAGGTCTGGTAGTCTTAGATACTATTGATAAAGTTTAACTGGAGTTTGACTCGACCTCGGCTTGGCGATGTTTGCTAGACATCCAAATTTAAGATTAGTGTCCTCGAATACGAATAACTGTGCGCTTTGATATAGTTACACTTTTTCCTGACTGTTTTAACTCTGTTCTCAATTCGGGGTTACTGGGTAAAGCCTTAGCCAAACAGATTGCCGAAGTGCATCTGGTTAACCCACGGGACTTTACCACTGACAAGCACCGAAAGGTAGATGATGAACCCTACGGTGGCGGCGTAGGGATGCTAATGAAGCCAGAACCGATTTTTAACGCTGTGGAATCGCTGCCGATTCTACCCCGAAGAGAAATAATTTTGATGAGTCCACAGGGTCAAACAATTAATCAACCTCTTTTGAAAGAATTGGCTACAAATTATGACCAATTAGTAGTTATTTGTGGGCATTACGAAGGAGTGGATGAGAGGGTGCTGCATTTGGTAACTCGTGAAGTATCTTTAGGCGATTTTATTCTGACTGGTGGGGAAATTCCAGCAATGGCTTTGATTAATGGCGTAGTGCGGCTAATACCAGGAACCGTGGCCAAAACTGAGTCCCTCACCGCAGAAAGTTTTGAAGAGGGGTTGTTGGACTATCCCCAATATACTCGTCCTGCCAATTTTCGCGGTTTGAAAGTTCCTGATGTCTTGCTTTCTGGCAATCACGCAGCGATCGCCCGGTGGCGTTATGAACAACAAATTCAAAAAACCCGCGATCGTCGCCCTGATCTTTTGGAAAAATTGGACAAGGGGACAAGGGGACAAGGGGACGAGGAAGAATAAGCAATGCCCAATAATAAATAACAAATGACAAAAGTTCGTATTGGTAACGGCTACGATATTCATCAACTGGTGAGCGATCGCGCTTTGATTTTAGGTGGAATTGAAATTCCCCATGAACTAGGTTTGTTGGGGCACAGTGATGCTGATGTGCTTACCCACGCAATTATGGATGCCATGCTTGGGGCGTTATCTTTGGGCGATATTGGTCATTATTTTCCGCCTAGCGATCCCCAATGGGCGGGAGCAGATAGTTTAGTACTATTAACTCAAGTACACCAATTGATTCGGGATCAAGGTTGGCAGGTGGGAAATATTGACTCGGTGGTAGTAGCAGAACGTCCAAAATTAAAACCCCATATTTACAACATGCGCGACAAACTAGCGGCGGTTTTAGAATTAGAACCAAATCAAATTGGCATCAAAGCTACCACCAACGAAAAATTAGGCCCTGTTGGACGCGAAGAAGGTATATGTGCTTATGCTGTCGTCTTGCTAGTTGCTTTAGAATAACTTTTCTTTTAGCCCCTGAAAAAGATATTCAAGACTGATTAGGATGGAAATCAATTTGAAATTATGAAATTTTTTAGAAAAATATTTCTGGCAATTAAACATTTTTGGTTGCCAATAATTTTGACTTCAGCAACAGCGCTTACACTTACCGCTTGTAACCCAGCTAACTTCAAAAGCACCGCTGCTCAAGTGCCGCAATTGGTAAGTGCCATTCTCAGTGATCCCAAAACTTTTAATTATCCTCTCAGTCAGGAGTCTCCGAATGTTTTTCCTCTGATTTATGAAGGATTGACAACTGAAAACCCCATAACGGGCAAAATCGAGCCTTCTTTAGCAGAATCTTGGGAAATTTCTGATGACAAATTGCGATTTGTTTTTACCCTACGTCAGGGATTAAAATGGTCTGATGGGAAGCCTTTAACAGCCGATGATGTAGTATTTACCTTCAACGATATTTATCTTAACGAAGCAATTCCCGCAGATGCTAGAGATGTGCTACGGATTGGTGAAAGTCGGGCATTGCCAAAAGTACGAAAAATCGATGCTCAACGGATTGAATTCACTACTCCAGAACCATTTGCACCTTTCTTGGGAACTCTAGGACTGCCAATTTTACCTGCCCATACCCTAGACAAATTTGTAAAAACAAAAGATCAAGATGGCAAGCCAATATTTTTGTCAAAGTGGGGCGTTGATACGCCTCCAGATCAAATTATCGTCAACGGCCCTTACAAGCTAGAGCGCTACGACACCAGTCAGCGTGTAGTTTTCAGGCGCAACCCCTACTATTGGCGCAAAGGGCCAAAAGGCGAATCCCAGCCTTATATTGAACGGGTTATCTGGCAAATTGTGGAATCGACAGATACATCGTTGCTGCAATTTCGTTCTGGCGGGTTAGATACTGTAGGAGTCTCACCAGATTACTTTTCTTTACTAAAGGTGCAAGAAGAACAGGGGAATTTTAAAATTTTTAATGGTGGCCCAGCAACAGGTACGACGTTTGTTTTCTTTAATTTAAATAAAGGTAAAAGGGATGGAAAACCCCTGGTTGATCCAATAAAATCGCGTTGGTTTAATACTGTAGAATTTCGGCAGGCAGTAGCCTATGCGATTGACCGACAAACAATGATTAACAACACTTTTCGTGGTTTGGGTAAACCACAAAATTCACCTATTTCCGTGCAAAGTCCTTATTATCTGTCGCCTGAAGAAGGACTAAAAGTTTATAACTACAATACACAAAAGGCGAAGGAACTGCTACTAAAAGCAGGATTCAAATATAACGACAAAAACCAATTAATAGATGCTCAAGGAAACCGCGTCCGCTTCTCATTACTTACCAATGCTGGTAACAAAATCCGCGAAGCAATTGGCTCGCAGATTAAACAAGACCTGAGTAAAATTGGTATTCAAGTTGATTTCACTCCTCTGGCATGGAATACTTACACAGATAAGCTTTCAAATTCATTAGATTGGGAAGTTTCTATGCTGGGTCTGACTGGTGGTTTAGAACCAAATGATGGAGCTAATGTCTGGTCTCCCGAAGGTGGATTACATATGTTTAATCAAAAACCCCAAGCAGGACAAAAGCCAATTGAAGGTTGGGAAGTGGCTCCTTGGGAAGCAGAAATTGCTAAGTTATACATTCAAGGAGCAAGGGAATTAGACCCAGCAAAGCGGAAAGAAATTTATGCTGAAACCCAAAGGATTACCCAAGAAAATTTACCATTTATTTATCTAGTTAATCCTTTATCAATGTCAGCAGTACGTAATCGCTTTGAAGGTATCCAATACTCTGCATTGGGTGGCGCATTCTGGAACATTCATGAAATCAAAATAACGGAATAGTCATTAGTTATTAGTCAGTAGTTAGTGATAAGAATAAAGGATAAAGGACTAATGACAGATGAAAAAACATTGCGATCGCTCCTCGAAGCGGTTGCTAAGGGTAAAGTTACGCCAGATACGGCATTAGACTCACTCAAAGACTTAACTTATGAATCCGTGGGTGAATTTGCCAAAATTGACCATCATCGCCAGCTAAGAACTGGTTTCCCAGAAGTGATTTGGGGCCCTGGTAAAACTCCCGATCAAATTGCTCAAATTATGGAGGTGATGCGCCTTCGCAACCCGGTGGTGATGGCCACTCGCATTGAACCAGCAGTTTATACTGTACTGCAATCAAAAGTTAGCGATTTACGATATTACCAATCGGCGCGAATTTGTGCGATCGCTCCCCCTACCATCGAACCACAATTCCAGGGGGAAATTGGCATTCTTTCTGCTGGTACCGCCGATTTAGCCGTTGCTGAAGAAGCTGCTGTGACTGCTGAACTTTCTGGTTTTCGCGTCCAGCGCCTCTGGGATGTTGGCGTTGCTGGGATTCACCGCTTATTAAGTAACCGCCACCTGATTGAGTCAGCATCAGTGTTGATTGTCGTGGCGGGGATGGAAGGTGCTTTACCCAGCGTTGTCGCTGGTTTAGCGAGTTGTCCTGTAATTGCCGTACCCACCAGCATCGGTTATGGCGCAAGTTTTGGCGGTTTAGCACCTTTATTAACAATGCTTAACTCTTGTGCTGCGGGAGTAGGTGTAGTAAATATCGATAATGGTTTTGGCGCAGCAGTTTTGGCGGGGCAAATTTTGCGAACTGCCGAGAAATTGCGGTTGGCATCAGCTATATCTTGAGTTAAGACATTGAGGTTATATGCAATATTACAGTACAACGTCAGTAATTTATGTAACAAATAAACTGATACTGGAATTTGCCACCCCAACCTCTTAATCACCAAATATGAGCCATTACAGCGATTTGATCTCTCAGTTATATTGGTATTTGCCTGTAAATTTGACAGCACTACTAGCACAAACAATTACTGATCCAGACTTGATGGGTCAGATGCAAAAATCTTGGAACCACTTTATACAAACAGGTCAAGTGTGGGCATTGTTGATTGGTTTAGTCATTGGCTATATGATTCGGAATCTAACTAGCTACGGTTAAATTTAAAAGTTAGGAGTTGAAAGTGAGGAGTGAGAAGTTAGGAGTCAGAAACTCATAACTTCTCACTCTTAACTCTTAACTCTCCCCCACTTCTTTCATAATTTATGACCGAAAAACAAACTTGGAGCCAGCGGTTTGAATCAGCATTGCATCCAGCGATCGCTCGTTTTAATGCCAGTATCGGTTTTGATATTGAATTAATAGAATATGACCTCACTGGTTCTCAAGCCCATGCCAAAATGCTCGCTCACACGGGCATTATCTCCCAAGAAGAAGGCGAGCAACTGGTTGCAGGTTTAGAAAAAATTCGCCAAGAATACCGTCAGGGACAATTTCAGCCTGGTGTCGATGCTGAAGATGTACATTTTGCAGTTGAACGACGACTGACAGAAATTGTCGGCGATGTTGGTAAAAAGGTGCATACAGCGCGATCGCGTAATGATCAAGTTGGGACTGATACCAGACTCTACCTCCGCGACCAAATCCAACAAATTAAAAGCGAATTGCGAGAATTCCAAGGTGTTTTACTGGATATAGCCGAAAAGCACGTTGAAACTCTGATTCCTGGCTATACTCACCTACAACGCGCCCAACCTGTGAGTTTAGCTCACCACCTTTTGGCATACTTTCAAATGGCGCAACGTGACTGCGAACGCTTAGGAGATGTTTCTCGCCGTGTGAATATCTCACCTTTGGGGTGCGGTGCTTTAGCGGGAACTACTTTCCCCATTGATCGCCACTACACAGCCAAACTACTGAATTTTGACGATATTTATGCCAATAGCCTCGATGGAGTGAGCGATCGCGATTTTGCGATCGAATTCTTGTGTGCTGCTAGCTTGATTATGGTTCACCTCAGCCGTCTTGCAGAAGAAGTCATTCTTTGGTCATCTGAGGAATTTCGCTTTGTCACCCTTAAAGATAGCTGTGCTACTGGTTCCAGTATCATGCCCCAAAAGAAAAACCCCGATGTCCCAGAATTGGTACGGGGGAAAACAGGACGTGTATTCGGCCATCTGCAAGCAATGTTGGTGATTATGAAGGGGCTACCTCTGGCATATAACAAAGACTTACAAGAAGATAAAGAAGGTCTATTTGATAGCGTTAACACAGTCAAAGCCTCTCTAGAAGCGATGACGATTTTGCTTAGGGAAGGCTTGGAATTTCGTACCCAGCGGTTAGCAGAAGCTGTGGCGGAAGATTTTTCCAATGCTACCGATGTAGCAGATTATCTGGCAGCACGGGGTGTTCCTTTCCGGGAAGCTTATAACCTTGTGGGTAAGGTGGTAAAAACTAGTATTGCCGCAGGTAAACTGCTGAAAGATTTGAAATTGGAAGAATGGCAAAAACTACATCCCGCATTTTCAGAAGATATTTATGAGGCGATATCCCCCCGTCAAGTTGTAGCAGCCCGTAATAGTTACGGTGGTACTGGCTTTGCACAGGTAAGCAAAGCACTCATAGCCGCCCGCGCTCAAATCGCTATCGATTAAAAAATAAGGGCGTACAAATGTGCGCCCTAAAAAATAAATAATCTAAATAACAAGGATTTAAGCAGACAGCTTAGTCAGTGTCAGCTGCTGTTGCTGCGCCTTCTTCTTCTTCACTCTTGGGTGGTCGTTGTTGGAACCTTCTCTGCATTCTTCCTGTCGTAGTTCGTTTACGAAACTTTCTGGCATACGCCTGGTTCCGTAGCGCCTTTTCTTTTTTCGGGTTACGGCGCTTGGCCATGTTCACCTCATTAATAAACAACAAAAAAAGTAGCAACTAGGCATCACGTAGGCAATATCAGCTACCAATGTCATTGATATACTTGTAGCCTAGTGCAGCAATAAATACGCTTTAAACAGTGTACTAGTCTACCGCATTCAACCTTGCTCTGTCAAGAAAAATTCTAAATTATCTTCGCCAGCTAGACAAAAAATAACTTTTCTAAGATTCAAATTCGTCAAATAGATGTAAATTAACTAACTAGTTGTTCTTGGAACAAGCCAAACAATATTATCAAGAATTAGGTGGCGGTCTCAAACCAAACCCCGCTTAATTATCTCTTCTGAATTCTAGATTTTAACTTCTTATTCAAATTAATTTTTTGAATAGATGTTGAAAAACTATTAGTGATAGCTGATTTGGGCAAAACGAATATTAGTGATAAACTGAAAAGTTTCCTGGCTTAACAAATAATATGTATATATGAATACGGTGCTTCTATTGAAACTTGATGTTAGAATTAATAATATTCTACGTAAATCGTAAGAATAAAATCTCAACCCACAAACATCTTAGTATAAAACAAAACTCAACAAGAATTTTATTAGTTGAGTCTATGTAAGTGGTAGAGAACTATAGAATACAATACAAAAATTTTGAAGTTTGAACGTTATTGCTTTTTTTCCGGCAGCTGTCCAGTCCACACGTAGCTTATGGCGTATTGGACAAACAGTATTGGGTATAATATTTCGTCATCCCATTACTGGCACTAGTATCATCCCAATTTTACCCGATGGTCGGATAGTACTGATCCGACGGCGTGATGATGGTCTTTGGGCATTGCCTGGAGGCATGGTGGATTGGGGAGAAGATATTCCCAACACAGTCCGCCGGGAATTGATCGAGGAAACCGGGCTAGAATTGGTGAAAATTAATCGTTTGGTAGGAGTTTACTCAGCACCAGACCGCGATCCCAGAATCCATTCAATTTGTATTGTGGTTGAAGCCGAGGTGCATGGGACAATGGAGATTCAAGATACTTTGGAAGTCATAGAAATCCAAGCTTTCTCTCCCAATTTGCTACCTTCAGGACAGATGTCTCACGACCATACTCGGCAGTTGCAAGACTACTTGAATGGCTTGACAACACTGGCATAACAATATTTAGTTGTTAGTCATGAGTCATGAGTCATGAGTCATTAGTCATGAGTCATTAGTCATTAGTCATTAGCTGCCAAAGTATATGATTTAAGGAAGCCTCTTTTGTCTACGAGACGCTACGCGAACGGCTCACACTTTTCTCTTTGTAATTTTCCCAAAACTAATTACTAATGACCAATGACCAATGACTATTTATTATGGTGCTAAAAGTTAACTACTAAATTAAAATGGATACACTATTCCGTAACTCGCGGATAAAGCTCTCTCAAGGGCTAATATTCTGGCGTGAAGTCGGTGAAAAAACTCCTATAATTTTTCTACATGGTGCTTGGAATGAGAGCAGTCAATGGTTATCTGTGATGGAGTCCCTTGCACAAGATTTCCATTGCTTTGCACCTGATTTGCTAGGGTTTGGTGAATCAGAAAATCCGAATATCCACCATTCGATAGATTTACAAGTAGAGTGTTTAGCTGAATTCCTACAAGCTGTCAAATTAGAAAAAGTATATTTAGTAGGGCATTCTCTTGGGGGTTGGATTGCTGCTAGCTATGCTTTAAAGTATCCAGAGAAAGTTGATGGTTTGATACTGTTCGCACCAGAGGGTGTAGAGATTGAAGGACAAGAACAGTATTGCCAGAAGATGCGGCGATTACTGAGCTATCCACCACTATTAGTTAAATTGTTGCGATCGCTAACTCCCTTCACTAAAATCTTAGGTTGGCATGAAAAAATTGCACAAGACTTGCAGCTGCGTCAGTCGCTATTGCCGTATCCCATCGGTTGCCAGTTACTTTTCAAACGGCGACAAGCAGAAATTGAGGCGGAATTAGTACAAAAGCGGCTTTACATGATAGATGTGCCAGTTTTTATTTTACAAGGTGGCCAAGATACACCAGATGCTTTAGCCAAGAGCCGGGTTTATGCTCAACTGATGCCGAAAGTCGAGTTGAAAATGATTGCTCATGCCGGAAATGACTTACCAGAATCTTCGGCTGGGGTTGTGGCAGTTCAGATTCGGGAGTTTATTAAAGGGAATTGAGCATTTGGACTTATCGTTTTGCTGGAAGCAACCGCAAAGTATGCAACTTTACAAAGAATTGATATTAAAATTATTTTTAACAAAGCAATGCAGTAATCTATACTAAGCCCAGAGCGGCTTTATACAGATTATTAAATTGGAAAAACTTTTCTGATGAAATTAACTCAAAAGCTTTGTATCGTTACTACTGCTGGGGTAGTGATAAGCCTGGGTTTACTAAAAGCTACGCCAGTCCATGCAGTTACACTCAACTTTGATTGGACTGGTAATACTGGGTATTCAGCTAGAGGCTCATTTTCCTATGATGAAACTCAAGGTTACACAACCATAGACAATTCAAAACTTCAATCCATCGCAGTTTCTTTTTTTGACCCAAGTCAAAAATTGTTGAATAGTTTTGCTCCGATTACTAATGGGAGTATTGTTTATGATTTTTTAGACTTCAACTATGATACAGCCACGAAGTCTTTGTTTGGGTACTTTGATGTAGGTCAGGATAACGGGCAAAGTACAGATTATTATCTGTTCGGAACTGTTGGTTTAGACCTTAGTCTGAGAAATCCTAATGAGGGAACAATAGATCAGAACAATGGATTAATTAATATTACCTCTACTACCCCAGTCCCTGAACCATTAACAACGGGTGGCACAGTTCTCACTGGTAGCATCGCCTGGTTGATAAAGCGTAGACAAGTTGCTGCTCAGAAAGCCAAAGCTTAACCCTCTTGGGTCACTCTAATAAAACTTTAATTTTTCGTTGATTTAAATATCAAAAATTCCTTAACTTTTCCAAGATTTATGAAAGATGGTCACAGAACCTTTAGATATCTGTGACCATCTTTAATTATTCTGGGATCAGAAAATTCAAAAGCAACTTTTTAAATTCAAACAATAACGGCGTTTGAAGGTTTATTTCCTAATAACCCAAGTTGCTAGTTATCAAAAAACTCCTATTTTTAAGTACAAATATCTAAAATTTAGTATCTAAAAATACTAAAAAATGGAGTTTTTGTATCCTATTGATACCATTCTGTGGCACTAACTAGCAACTTACGTTAATATCTCTATAATCAATTCTCATTTTTAATAAGAGTCTTAATTTAGTAACGATGATTTTTCTCCAAACAAAGTGATTAAGAAACGATTAAAGGTTGCTATTCAAGACTAACAATTTGTGAAGAATGCTTACAGATATATGAGTGTAAATCACAATTTTTAATGGTGAAATTAGTAGCAATTAGACGGATGATAAAGTCACGACAAAAATTCAACAAGGATATTTTAGTGTGAAATATCATCTGACAAAATACTATAAGCTATTAGTTCTTTTTGTCTGTACGACGTTGTTCGTCTTTTTCGGTCAGATAGTTATTGCTCAGAGTAACTATAATCTAGTTGCTCAAGGGAAGCAAAGAGTACAACTGATTGTGGGTGGCGATTTCATCGTAACGATGAACGAGGCACAACCTGTCATCCACAATGGTGCGATCGCCATTAAGGACGGCAAAATTGTTGCAGTAGATACACAATACAAAATCACGTCATCTTACAGAGCCGACAGGACGCTGCCAGGCGACGGTCTGGTGCTGATGCCGGGTCTGGTCAACGGTCATTCTCACTCAGCAATGGTTCTGTTTCGTGGTCTTGCGGACGACTTAGCGTTGCAGGATTGGCTCCAGAATTACATCTTCCCAGCAGAAGGGAAGTTCGTTGATGAAAATTTTGTCCGTGTTGGCGAACAGCTTGCCTGCTGGGAGATGATACGCGGTGGCACAACAACCTTTGTTGATATGTACTTTCAGCCAGATGTCGCTGCCAAAGTCGTTAGTGAATGCGGCTTACGCGCCATTATTGCGCCCTCGTCAATAGATTTTCCTAGCCCTGGTTTCCAAGGATGGGATGATGCCTTTGCCTCGTCGATAAATTTTCTGAAACGTTGGAAAGGTAAGAACGAACGTATAATACCCGCTATTGCTCCGCACGCTCCCTACACCGTCTCGCCAGAGCATCTCGTCCAAGCTATTCGCGCTGCGCGTCATTACGATGTGCCGTTGACAATTCACCTGGCAGAGACACAAGCTGAAGTTAAAGATGTCCAGCAACGCTATAACGCAACCCCAGTCAAACATTTAGACAATCTCGGCTTCCTGGAACCGCGTGTATTTGCTGCACACGTTGTCTGGCCTAACGCAAGTGAAATCGCCCTGCTGGCTAAACGCGGTGTTGGTGTTATCCACAATCCTGACTCGAATTTGAAACTGGCTTCTGGTTTTGCGCCGATTCCGGCGATGCTGAAAGCGGGAATTAAAGTTGGTTTAGGTACGGATGGAGCCGCATCGAATAACGTTCTTGATATGTGGAAGGCAATTCGCCTCACCGCCCTCATTCATAAAGGGACTACCCTTGACCCCACTGCTGTACCGGCGAAGACAGTTTTGCGTATGGCAACACTTGGCGGTGCAGAAGCACTCGGCTTATCAGATAAAATTGGTGCGATTAAGGTGGGACTTCAAGCAGACCTAATTCAAGTCCAGCTTAAAGAACCACACTTGCTCCCGCTTTACGATGTGATCTCGCATCTTGTTTATGCAGCAGATTCCCAAGATGTTGATACTGTGATTGTAAATGGGCAAGTTCTCATGGAAAAACGTAGGATGCTCACGGTTGACCCTGAGAGGATTCGCCGTGAAGCTACTTCCATTGCTCAGAGAATCAAAGCTCAATTCCGACCTTCTAATTGATTAATCTTAAGCTGCTCTGGGTCTAACTTAGAGCAGTTTTGCTATTTCTCGCATTCCCCAAAAAATTAAATTTGGTTCCACAATTAAATGTTCTGCAATTTCAGGATATAAAGCTTGTAGATAGTTTAGTAAGAAAGTGCGATCGCCCCCTTTAATCACAATCTTCCCATTAGGAAATAATTGCAACCACGCTTCCACAAAATCTTTAATTCCAGCTAAGAGAGTGTAAATAACCCCACTTTGAATTGCTTCTGTAGTATTAAGTGCAAAACGTGGTGGTAGAGACGGGAAATTTTGTATTTCTACTAATGGTAATTGTCCTGTTTTTTGACCGAGAGTTGTAAATTGTAAGCCTAATCCCGGCAGAATTGCACCTCCAACTAGACACTCATTAGCATCCGCAGCAGTAAAAGTTAGTGCTGTCCCAGCATCAATCACCAACATTGGAAAACCCCATGTTTTCCCTGCACCCCATAAAGCTAAAGCGCGGTCAATTCCTAGTGTGGGATAAACACCTGTTAGTGGTAATTGGTCTAAGGTAATAACATGAGTATTTGGGTAAGCTTGCCAAATAGCAGTTTGGCTGGGAACTACGGAGGCGACGAGGAGGGGAGGGAGAGACGCAAAGAGAGGAAGGGAATTGTCTCCGTATCCTTCTTGTTCATTAGTTCTCTGATGAGATGGAAAATTTTTTTCTAGTAAATCATTTAGGGTTTGACATTCAGCCAGTTGTTGTATAACAGACTCAGGTAGATGGTCGGTATCCCAAACTGAGTAAAGCGTCTCTCCTAAAAATAATGCCCAATGCAACCGAGAATTTCCAATTTCCAAAGCTAGCCAAACATTCTCTGTGTGTTCTGGGTGTTTATGCGGTTTCACACTTTTAACTTTTTTAAGTCAGTCATAGGTTTTTTAATAAAAATTAACATTCAAGCCGTGTAACAATAAACCTAGAGGAACAAATACTCATTGTGTCAAGGAGGGAGTTATGGTAGCGCTCACCGAAAAAACTGAAAAACGGCTCACCATACAGACTGTAGAAATCGCTCAAGAGACGACGGCTATTCGCTCTTTGGATTGGGATCGCGATCGCTTCGATATTGAGTTTGGTCTGCAAAACGGTACTACTTATAACTCGTTTCTCATCCGTGGGGAGCAAACTGCTTTAGTTGACACCTCCCACGAAAAGTTTCGTCAACTATACTTCGATACGCTGACCGGACTAATCAAGCCAACTGATATTGATTATTTGATTATCAGCCACACCGAGCCAGACCATAGCGGTTTAGTTAAAGATTTGCTGCAAATGGCTCCAGATATTACCGTTGTTGGCTCTAAGGTGGCGATTCAGTTTCTTGAGGATTTCGTACATCAGCCATTTAAACGGCGGATTGTGAAAAATGGCGATCGCTTAGATTTGGGCAATGGGCATGAATTTGAATTCGTGATTGCTCCAAATTTACATTGGCCGGATACCATTTTCAGTTTCGACCACAAAACAAAAATTCTCTATACCTGCGATGCTTTTGGGTTGCACTATTGCTCAGATAGCACCTTTGATGAAGACTTGGCGGCGATCGAAGAAGACTTTCATTACTACTACGATTGCTTGATGGGGCCGAATGCCCGGTCAGTTTTATCTGCCCTGAAGCGGATGGGAGAACTGAAAACCATCGGTATGATTGCCACAGGACACGGACCATTATTATCCCATAATGTTGAAGAACTGGTTGGACGTTACCGCACTTGGAGTCAAACGCAAACCAAGGCAGAAACAACGATTGGGATATTTTACGTTTCCGAATATGGGTATAGCGATCGCCTCGCTCAAGCAATTGCCAACGGCATCGGTAAAACTGGTGTCGCCGTGGAAATTGTTGATTTGGGATCTGAAGTAGATTTACAAGAACTGCGGGAATTAGTTAGCCGTTGTACTGGACTAATTGTTGGTCTACCTCCGGCTTGTGGCGCTGCGAGCATTCAAGCTGCACTCAGCACAGTTTTAGGATCTGCTAAAGAAAAGCAGGCTATCGGCGCGTTTGAAACTGGCGGTGGCGATGATGAGCCAATAGATCCTTTGCTGAGTAAATTCCGCAATTTGGGTTTGACAACAGTTTTTCCAGCGATTCGGATTAAACAAACGCCCACAGAAAACACTTACAAGCTATGTGAAGAAGCGGGTACAGACTTAGCTCAATGGGTAACACGCGATCGCAGTATCAAAGCCATGAAATCCCTTGGTGCTGACTTAGATAAAGCATTAGGTAGACTCAGCGGTGGCTTATATATCATCACCGCCAAAAAAGGCGATGTTTCCAGTGCCATGTTAGCTTCTTGGGTTGCTCAAGCTAGCTTCAAACCCTTGGGATTCTCCATTGCAGTCGCCAAAGATCGGGCAATTGAATCACTCATGCAAGTAGGCGATCGCTTTGTTCTCAACATCTTAGAAGAAGGCAATTTCCAACCACTCATGAAGCACTTTTTGAAGCGGTTCGCCCCTGGTGCCGATCGCTTTGAAGGAGTGAGAACCCAGCCAGCCGAAAATGGTGCCCCCATCCTCAACGATGCCCTCGCCTACATGGAGTGCGAAGTCGTCAGTAGAATGGATTGCGGCGACCATTGGGCAGTATACAGCACCGTCTATGCCGGACGAGTTTCTAAGCCAGATGCTTTAACTGCTGTGCATCACAGAAAAGTTGGAAACCACTATTAAAAAGTAAGGAGTTAGGAGTTGTAAGGACGAGCTTAACGAAATACATCGTCTTGGAAGTACAGAGCTTTGAATTAACCACTTTCTTCAACTCCTAACTCATAATTCATAACTCCTAATTCATAACTCCTAACTCCCTAAACAGCCATGTCAACAAATAAACCCCGTGATGTTCAAGTTTATCCAATAGCTACAGATACAAGAATACTGCGATCGCGCAGTTGGTCAAGGCTCAGGTTTGAAATTGAATACGCTCTTGCTAAGGGTACAACTGCTAATTCTTATTTAATCGAAAGCGAGAAAACAGCTATAATCGATCCTCCAGGGGAAACGTTTACGGAAATTTATTTAAAAGCGTTGCAGCAGCGTTTCCATCTCGAAGACTTAGATTATGTAATTTTGGGACACATCAACCCCAACCGCGCTGCAACTTTAAAAGCTTTGTTGGAAATTGCCCCGCAAATCACTTTTGTTTGTTCTAATCCAGGGGCAATCAATTTACGTAGTGCGCTGGAAAATCCAGATTTACAAATTATTGTGATGCGGGGCGAAGAAACCCTCGATTTAGGCAACGGGCATAATTTACAATTTATCCCCACCCCCAATCCCCGCTATGCAGATCAACTTTGCACATACGATCCCCAAACAGAAATTCTTTACTCAGACAAGTTATTTGGGGCGCATGTTTGTGGAGATCAGGTATTTGATGAAGGCTGGGAAGTATATAACGAGGATCGGCGCTATTATTTTGATTGCCTCATGGCTCCCCACGCCCGTCAAGTTGAAACAGCGCTGGATAAACTAGCTGATTTTCCAGTGAGAATGTATGCCACTGGACACGGGCCTTTGGTACGCTATGGCTTAATCGACCTGACCAAAGCTTATCGCCAATGGAGTCAGCAGCAAACATCTGCTGACTTGACAGTAGCGCTAATTTATGCGTCGGCTTATGGGAATACGGCAACATTAGCCCAAGCGATCGCTCGTGGCATCACAAAAGCCGGTGTCGCTGTAGAATCGATTAACTGCGAATTTACTGAACCAGAAGAAATCCGGGCGGCTGTAGAGAAAGCCGGTGGTTTCATCATCGGTTCTCCGACTCTCGGCGGTCATGCACCCACACCCGTGCAAACAGCTTTAGGAATTGTACTATCCACTGCTACTAACAATAAACTCGCTGGTGTCTTTGGTTCCTTTGGCTGGAGTGGGGAAGCAGTTGATTTAATTGAAGGTAAATTGAAAGATGCTGGCTATCGGTTTGGTTTTGACACCATCCGCGTCAAATTCAAACCCGACGATGCCACCTTACAATTATGTGAAGAAGCTGGAACCGACTTTGCCCAAGCCCTGAAGAAAGCTAGAAAAGTGCGATCGCCAAGTCAACCTGCAACAACTGTAGAACAAGCAGTTGGTCGGATTGTCGGTTCTCTTTGTGTTCTCACAGCAAAAGAAGGCGATCGCTCCAGTGCCATGTTAGCCTCTTGGGTAGCTCAAGCTAGCTTTAATCCACCTGGTTTAACCATCGCCGTCGCTAAAGAACGCGCAGTAGAAACACTGACGCATACAGGAAATAAATTTGTCCTCAACATACTTAAAGAAGGCAATCATTTGGGATTGATGAAGCACTTCCTCAAACCATTCGGTCCAGGACAAGACCGATTTGCTGATGTCGCCGCCGAAGAAGCGGAAAACGGTTCTCCCATACTTACGGATGCCCTAGCATATCTTGAATGTTCCGTAAAAAATCGGATGGAATCTGGCGACCACTGGCTAGTTTATGCGACTGTCGAGAATGGTAAAGTCCTAAATCAAGATGGCGCTACAGCAGTGCATCATCGCAAGTCGGGAACACATTATTAATTGGGAATGGGGCAGTGAGATGCTAAAGGGTAGTCTAAAACTATTCTCTAAACCCCAGTCCTCTCTATAAAACTGAAGTGTCGAGTTTTAAACTCGAAGTTTGGAGTTATGAGGTAAAAGTAGAAGTTTGCAGAGTGATCGCATATCATCTTGTTTTCAAGAATCGCCTATTGGTAAGCTTGTCTGGAGAGATGCGATCGCCTAGTTCAAGAATTTATTTGTGACTGTATCTTTTAGAGTGTTTTGCATATTTTATGCTCTCTTGTGGTTTTATTGGTCACTCTCAACAAAATCTCTTGCTGTTGATTTCTTTCACTGAGCTTTCCAATGTTATCCATATCATCAGCGCCCGTCTAGCTACTCGAAAGGAACATGAAGATTATGAACAACAAGTAAAGTTTTGCATAAAAAAGGCTCAAGCATTCCTGCCTGAGCCTTTTCTAGATTCAACTAAATGACTTTCGCCTACTTAGCTTAGTAGCGACCACCACCGCCACGGTTGTAGCCGCCGCCACCACCGCCACGATTACCACCGAAAGAACCACCTCCACCTCGGTCTTCTCTGGGCTTGGCCTTATTCACTTTAAGGTCACGACCCAGCCATTCAGCACCATCAAGCGCTTCAATGGCTTTTGTTTCTTCATCTTCTGAACTCATTTCCACGAAAGCAAAGCCGCGTAAACGGCCTGTTTCACGGTCAGTAGGTAGCTGAACACGCTTTACAGCACCATATTCTGCAAAAACAGCACTCAGCGCATCTTGTGTAACTTCATAGGAGAGGTTACCAACGTAAATTGACATTAAATGTCTCCAAAATCATAAGTTTGTAGAGATTTAGATTTCGGAGAGAAGTCTGTAATACCAAAAGGGAAAAGCCTGTCAATACTAAAAACAAACACTGTCGCCGAATTAATTCTCATTTCATTTCCCATGATTACATGGCAGGGAACTTTCTGGGGGAAAGTTTGAAAAACTGTTATAAAAAGTTATATTGCCAGTTGATAGCTAGATGCTGGGTAGTTCCAAAACGGGTGAGGCTATAGCCCCCAGCCACACCCACCCGTTAACAATTCAAAATTCAAAATTCAAAAATAAACTAACTCTCTATTCTCTTTTCTAAATATTGGCCAATCATCAACTGCTCACCAGCACGAGAGATGATGGTCTGTCTGGTGCGGTATTTACTGCCAATTAGCTTTAACTCTTCCTCAAATACTGAACCGTTGTATTCAGTTCGCAAACACAGTGTTTTCGGGTTGGAGAAATAATACTGGGCGGTGACTGGTTTGGATATGGCAAAACCGCGATCGCGATACAAAATGTTTCCCATCACCCCAAATATTGTTGAACCTTGTGACTCCTTCTTTGTCTTCAGCACATCCGTACTTTCCCATACAACTGCTGCACCACAGATTAAACTACCTGTATCAGACAAATCGTGCATCTGAGCTAGCTTTTGCAATTCATCACAGCCCTGTTCTAAAAAATTGATCGTAACTATACTTTCTATCTCCTTAGTTTCTCCCTCAGGTAGGGTGTAGTAGCGTCGTTGCGATCGCCACTTACCTGCTGATTCCTGGAAAAATTCGGAAATCTGGGATTCATTAGTGGTTTGTACGATTTTGAGCAATGATGTCACGCCTTACCTTCCTCACCTAATGCAAATATATTTCTGGCAAAAAACTTCATTCTTGCTGTTGTTGCTATGGTACTTATCGCCCTGTTTCTTGCCATATTACGCAAGCGGGGTAAGAAAAAATAGTGTTTTCCACTACATTATAGACTTAAAAAAGCAATAAATCTTTAACATTCTTAATATAGTAAATAAAATCCTATACGTAGTAGTATTTATGCCAGGAGAAAAATAAATATGTAAGAATAAGAGCAATTATTGTAATACTGCCCATATTATGATATAGAACAAAAATTTTCATATCTTTAGAAAAATCGAGGTTTCTCCTATGGGTAGATTCCAGAAAAATGACAAATATTTATACTAAGTTTATAATTTATTATCTGCAAGAAGATTTATCTACCTCTGCGTCAGAAGTAGAGCGGTGAGAAATTTTGGACTTTTGTGGGAAAACAGTAATTTCTGATACAGAAACTTACTGTTAGACAGCTTATTCATTCTCGCCGTTTTTGGTTAATTATATCTCTCAAAATTACTTGGTAAAACACGGCTGTTTAACCCCAAAAGCTCCCCAATAGGAGAAAAATGAATGATTTTGGACACGAATAAGCCGCACAAACAGGTGAAAATGAAAGATCACGGAGTCGCTAACCAACTAATTAATATCCAGTTAGATTCATTTGTGAATAGTGAAGTGGCGAGCGCAGATTTAAAGAGTAGACTTCTTGCAAACAGTACTAATTCAACAGGTGGAAAAGCGAAAGGGGAAAATTACTTCTTTTTCTCCACTTCTGTAAGAAGTTTATTAATTCCCTGTTTGGTAGGTATAGGACTGCTGACGGCGAGTTGCGGATCACTACCCAAAGAATCAGCCGGAGCACAATCTCAGCAACCTGGTGCTGGAGAACGCGGTAGTGCAACACCTGTAGATGTGGCGATCGCTCGAACCGACTCGCTGCAAACACAACCAGAATACACAGGTAATACAACACCCTTTCGAATTGTATCACTGCGATCGCAGGTAGAAGCTCGGTTGTTGGCTTTGAACTTAGATGTGGGCGATACAGTAAAGCTTGGGCAAAACGTCGGGCAGTTAGATGATGCCATACTTTTGACCGAATTAAAGCAAGCAGAAGCAGAACTAGCTGCCCTCAAATCAGAAGTAGCTAGGGCAACCAATCAGGTAAGCAATGCCCGTGCAGACGTTGAACGGGCGCGGCTAGAAGTGGTGCAAGCTCAGGCAGACTCAGAACGGCAACAGAATCTATTCAAAGCCGGAGCGATCGCTGAACAAACTGCCCAACAAGCACGTACCCAGGCACAAACAGCTGCCCAAGCACTGCGGGCGGCTCAAGAGCAAGTCCGTACAGAACAGCAAGCTGTCGCCGCTGCCCAAGGTAGAGTAATTGCCCAACAGGCATTGGTTGCTCAAACCAAAGAGCGTAGGTCTTACGCTCGGCTCACATCCCCCATCACTGGCGTAGTCACAGAAAAGGTGACAGAACCTGGCAACCTTCTGCAAGCAGGTAGCGAAGTCTTGAAAATTGGCGACTTTAACCGTGTCAAAGTCGTCGTGCAAGTTTCCGAATTAGAACTGGCACAAATTCAGGTTGGGCAGTCTGTACAAGTGCGCTTAGATGCTTTCCCCAACGAAACATTAATGGGCAGAGTTACGCGCATTTCCCCAGCTGCGGATGCCACAGCTCGCTTGATACCTGTAGAAGTAGTGATTCCCAACACTCAAGGGAAGATTGGTAGTGGACTGCTGGCGCGAGTCAATTTTGAAAACCAGACTCAACAGCGAGTTGTAGTGCCGCAAACAGCTATTCAGAAACAAGCAGGGGGCAACAACTCCAAAAGTACAGGTAAGACACAAACAAACCAACAGCCCTCTCCCTCATCCAACGCAGCTAATGCCGCAAGGGCAGAAAACTTAACTGGGACGCTATTTGTGGTGAAAGACACAGAAGGCAAGACGAAAGTGGCATCGCGTGCTGTCACTTTAGGAAAAAGAGCTGATGGCAAAGTAGAAATTTTATCTGGCTTGCAATCAGGAGAACGGTATGTTGTTCGCAGTGGTCAACCCTTAAAAGATGGTGACGCTGTACGTTTATCAATTCTTTCCGAAACAGCAGAGTCAGTCCCTCAAGGGAATTAAAAATTCAAAATGTCTTTTGGAATTTTTCATTTTGCCTTTTTAATTGGAGCACAGCGACAGTAATGCAGCAAGTAAAAAATGGTGGCGGATTTAGCCTCAGCGCTATATCAATCCGCCAACACATCGGCACACTCATGCTCACCCTAGCAGTGATAGTGCTGGGTGTCTTTTTTGTCGTCAAATTACCCGTGGATCTACTACCATCAATTACCTATCCTCGAATTGGTGTGCGAATACAAGCACCTGGAGTTTCCCCAGAGGTAGCAGTTGATGAAGTCACAAGACCACTGGAAGAAGCTTTTGCCGCTACCGAGGGTGTGGTACAGATTTTTTCCCAAACTCGTGAGGGACAGATAAACTTGGATCTGTTCTTTCAACCCGGTGGCAATATTGACCAAGCTTTAAACGACGCTACAGCTGCTTTTAACAGAGCTAGAAGCACATTACCAGAGGCCATCGAAGAACCACGTTTATTTAAAGTCGATCCTTCGCAGTTACCAGTTTACGAATTGGCATTAACTTCACCCTCTCTAGAAGGCGTTGATTTGCGCGTTTTTGCCGAAGAAGAACTAGCCCGCGAACTGAGTGTTGTATCCGGAGTCGCAGGGGTAGACATATCGGGAGGAGTTCAAGAAGAAGTTAGGGTCAATATTGATTTGGATCGGTTGCAAGCTTTGGGTGTAGGTTTGACCGATGTCTTAGATGAACTCAGAGATCGCAACATAGATATTTCTGGCGGTCGGATTTTAGGGCAGAATTCTGAACCATTAACCCGTACCGTTGGGCGGTTCCAAAATGCCAATGAAATCAGCAATCTTTCTTTTGAAGTCTCTTCCCCCGCTACATCATCGACCTCATCTACCCCTACCTCCTCTACTCCCAACCGCCGCGTCTATTTGCGCGACTTTGCCGAAGTCATTGATGGCTCAGAACAACAACGGGTGTACGTCTTACTCAACGGAGAAGAAGCTGTAAAAGTCAGCATCCAAAAGCAGCCGGATGCCAACACCATCAACGTTGTCGAGGGTGTGAAAAAACGCTTGGAAGAACTCCGGCAATCTGGAGTAATTCCCGAAGGGACAGTTCTTACACCCACCTTGGATGAGTCGCGGTTTATCCAAAATTCCATCTCGAATGTTACCAGTTCTGGGTTGATCGGCACTGCACTAGCAGCGATCGCAGTTCTTCTATTTCTCGGTTCTCTACGACAAACTTTCATCATCGTCCTAGCCATCCCCCTAGCAACCCTAGCTGCCATCATCTTGATGGGGCTATTTGGCTTATCTCTCAATGTTTTTAGTTTGGGTGGTCTAGCGCTGGGTGTGGGTATTGTGGTAGATAACTCCATCGTTATGTTGGAGAACATTGCTGAGGGTGCTGGGATGACTCCCGGTAAGGATAATAAAACCCGCTTGACTTCGCAGCAACTAATTTACCAGGCTGAAAAAAGTAGCCAAGAAGTAGAATCAGCTTTAGTTGCTTCCACTAGTACAAACTTAGTGGCAGTGTTGCCGTTTTTGCTCATCGGCGGCTTTATCGCACTACTCTTCAATGAGTTAATTCTGACCATCACCTTTTCTGTTGCGGCTTCAATTTTGATTGCCGTGACTGTTGTACCGATGCTTGCCTCCCGCATGTTGGCATGGAAATTTTCCAGTCGTCTGAGCGAATTTTGGCTGTTGCAAAAGTTTAATAGCCGCTTTGATGCTTCTACGAGAGGATATGGCAATTTTTTAGCTGCGATATTACGCTGGCGGGTGGCTACAGTGGCGATCGCTATTATCTTTTTCGGCGGCGCTAGTTTATGGATGGCACCGCAAATTCCCCAGGAAATTCTTCCCCGCATCAACACCGGACAAGCCAACTTAAATGCCCAGTTTCCTCCCGGTACACCTTTAGAAACCAACCAAAAAGTAATGGTTGCGGTGGATGAGATTATCCGCAAGCAGCCAGAAACGGAATATGTTTTCTCTACAATTGGTGGCTCCCTCTTTGGAAACACTACCAATGCTAATGCCCTACGAGCTTCCAGCAACATTACCCTGAAAACAGGTACTAATGTGCAAGCTTATGTAGAACGAGTTACCCAGGAGTTGAACAAGCTAAATTTAGCAGGAATTCGCCTGCGCCTTTCCCCTGGTCAAGTGCGGGGTTTGATTCTCAGTAACTCTCCCATCCGTGGTGCTGATGTTGACGTAATGCTTCAGGGAAATGACGCAAATACTTTAGAACAGGCTGGTCGTCAGGTACTATCAGCCTTGGAAGAACAAGCCACCCTAGCTAGATTCCGTCCCGATGCAGACGATCGCCAACCAGAAATTCAGATTCTTCCTGACTGGGAGAGGGTTTCGGCTTTAGGGTTAACTACTACAGAGATTGGAGAAACAATTCAGACTGCTCTTGAAGGTAGCGTACCAACTCAGTTGCAACGCGGCAACCGTTTAGTCGATGTCCGGGTAAAGTTGAATG
The DNA here is from genome assembly GCF_015714705.1 of Nostoc sp. NZL. Taxonomy (NCBI): domain Bacteria; kingdom Bacillati; phylum Cyanobacteriota; class Cyanophyceae; order Nostocales; family Nostocaceae; genus Nostoc; species Nostoc sp. NZL. The sequence goes on from NZ_WBKL01000119.1 coordinate 37,665, forward strand.
AAAAATCATTACAAGCAGCTTCTCAATTAGAGAGGTTGCCGTTGTTTGTGGATAACAATCGCCAAATCCGCTTGAGCGATGTTGCCAAAATTGCTGAGGCTCAAGCTCCAGGAGAGGTTCAGCGAATCAACCAGCGTCAGGTTTTCTTAATTGCTGGAAACTTGACTCAGGGAGCTAGCCTCAGTGGTGCCCTAGAACAGGTAAACACGATAATAGATAGTATAGATTTACCTGATGGCGTTGGTATATTGCCCAGTTCAGCAGCAGAATCTAATCAGCAACTCCAAAGCTCGCTGCAACTGTTAGGTGGATTAGCAGCCTTTCTAGTCTTTGTGGTGATGGCGGTGCAATACAATTCCCTCATTGACCCACTCGTAATTATGTTTACAATTCCGTTGGCATTAGCTGGGGGAATTTTTGGACTTTACATCACCAAAACTGCTATTGGGGCGACAGTGATTGTCGGTGCGGTTTTGCTAGTGGGTATTGTGGTTAATAACGCCATCATCATGGTGGAATTGGCGAATCAAATTCTGGAACGGGAAAAAGTTGACCGGAAAACTGCCATGTTGAAAGCTGCTCCTCAACGCCTACGACCAGTGTTAATGACAACTATTACCACCGTTTTAGGTATGTTTCCCCTAGCTTTAGGAATTGGGGAAGGCTCAGAATTTCTGCAACCATTAGGCGTGGTAGTGTTTTCGGGTTTGTCTTTGGCAACAGTGCTGACGCTGTTTATCATCCCCTGTTTTTATACTCTGTTGCACGATTTGTTGGGTGGAAATTGGGCGAAGCCAGTGTTAATCCGGTTGCGTGGATTTACCAAAAAATTTATCAGCTAATCAGCATTTAAATTGCATCAAATCAGGTCTGAAGTCCTTAATTTGCCTCGTTTCCAGTCTTTGGCTGAGAATGCCCACTGGAGGGCTGCCGCCTCGTTTATTAGCGGCAGTCCCCCAATGATCTGCATTTCTTTCTTAGACCTGGAAACGAGGGTTTTCTCTCGTGTTTTGGCTTAAATTGCTACCAATGAGAGATGTGCACCCCTCCCAACAGACTCTATTACAACCAATTAAGAAACGCGATAAATCAGCTTTTTAAAATCCACATATTGTCTAATCTGTCAACGCATAAGTTCTAATTTAGATTTTTTATAAAGATTGCGTGAAATTACTAGCTATTGTGATAAAGCATTACAAGAATTGCTTTATAAATCAACCTATGAGTAGATATAAACTCACTGAGTAGACACGTATTAACCTCTATTTATCTAGCAGGTAGATAGCAATTGAAAAGTGAGTTTTTGCTGTTTGATTTCACCACAAGGTATAGCATTCTGTTAACCAATATGAAAAGGACACAAGCATGAAGAGAATCGCAACCAAAATAGCCTTATCTGTTCTAGGAGCAGCAGGAATTAGTTTTTTGTCTTGGACACCAGCGAGAGCCGTCATCTTTGTAGAACCCATCGTGACGACTGTGAATGAAGACATATTCCAAACGAGGGAACCAAGAACTCTTGGGCCAGATATTCTACCAGGACAAATAATAGAATATGGTGTTCCAGATCGAGCTAACAACTTGATAAATGGCACTGGGAATGATATGGGAAGCTTCGTTTTTGACTTACAAACGCTGTTCTATACTAATCCCGATGCTGATCCACCATTTGCTAATGAGCCAGTTCAGTGGGGAGATGTTGATGGAGATGGAAGGATTGGTTTTTCTAGTACTCCTGGTCTAGAGGATATCTTTACAAACGTTACCATCGAAGGCAACATTCTTACTTATAGTGGTGGCGTAATCCGAGATGGAGACATATTTTACAATCTATTTTCTACCCAGCCCAATTTAACCCCAGGTGGTGGAATCATTCCAGCAATACCAGCAGAGCAAGAGAATAAGGATGGGCCGATCCGGGTGGGTGCTTCTTACACCGCCATTCCTGAATCAACTAATGTTTTGGGTGTACTGATCTTTGGCGCTTTGGGCGTAGCTTTCAAACTAAAGCGATCGCTACACTGTTAACCCTCTCACTCTGTAATTAATTCACGATACACCGTTAATGTTTCTTGATGGACGCGGGCAACACTCAGCCACTCTAGGTTTTGGTTTGCCCGATTTTTCCATTCGTGCAGCATATCGGCATTACTTAGTAATTGCACTAAAACCGCAGCCAAAGCCTTACTATCTTTTGCTGGCACTAAAAGACCTGCTTGCCCATTGTCCAAAGCTTCAGGAATTCCGTCTACCTGAGTGCCAACGATCGCAGTTCCAGCTTCCCTAGCTTCCGAAAGTACCAAGGGGCAAGGATCACGATGGGAAGCTAACACAAATATGTCACAAGATATGAGATAACGTTGAGGTGACGGCTGGAAGCCTTCAAAATGAATGCGTTCTTTTACAGAAGTTGCTTGTGCTTGTGCCTCAAATAGCTGTTTATCAGGGCCATTTCCTACCAAATAAAGATGCGCTTGGGGAAAATCTGAGGCAATTTGCTCAAAGGCAGCAATTAATTCAGCAATTCCCTTCCGTTGATACATCCCGGCGACGGTAGCGATCGCTGGTCGTTGTAATGCTAAAGGTTGATAATCTTGTATTTGTCGAGTGCGGGGACTACCCAAAGTTCCATTACATACTACCCGCAACTTGTTTTCTGAAATACCGCGCCTTGCCATAGAATCTCGCACAGCCTTGCTAACGGCAATTACTCTGTCAGCTAAACCCATCAGCAGACTGGAACGCTGAAATTCATTATGGACTGTAGAAACTAAAGCATACTTATGCCCTTTAAAAATGCGGGCGAGGATGACTCCAGTCATCATGTGTGCATGAACAATATCCGGCTGAAATTCTGCTGCGATCGCCAGGTAACGCACAGCTGCTTTGATAATACTTATCGGTTTCCTCGTCTGGTCTAATTGGTAGTGTTTGACACCACAAATATTTAGTAATTTCTCATATTCACCACCAGCAGAAATAACCGCTACCTCATAACCAGATTTAGCCTGTAAACAAGCCAGATCAACAGCCACATTCACAATACCGTTACCTATTTCTTGAACGTGGTTCAAAATATGGATGATTCGCATAATATTTGAGATATGTATAAAAAATAAAGATCAGTAACTGGGTGTAAATCAACATTATTGTTGAGGTCTTCAACGATAGTCAGTAGCTAGTGCGTAAATTGGCACTAGCTACTGGCTAAGAGCATTTATAATCAGTCACTTAGCTTTAAAGACTTATTCAGTAACGGCTCAATAAATCGGGATAAAAGGAGGTAGGATTCCTGACTTTTCACGTTATGTGGAAAAGTCCACCAAAAACCTAACTCCCTAACCCACTTTCGAAGTAGGAAGGGGGAAATTCAAAGTCTCTCTCCTTTTAGGCTACGGTGTACACACAAGTCAGAAATAGTAGTCTGTCAAGGAATAATTGACGAGTTCATTCTTTGTAGAGACGGCGATTTATCGTGTCTCTCTAACGTGTCAGTGTTTTAGACGCGATTTATCGCGTCTCTACATGAGTGGTTTCTGGCTTATCCCAAAGACATAGCAAAAAACTTGGACATTCCTTTTTGTGGAATTCTCTAATGGTTTTAATCCTCGTAGGTTCTTAGGATTCAATTAACACAAGTTTGCGAACTTGAGAATTGTTTCCCTGAGAGCGGCGTGATGAGGCAGCAGTTAGCAAAAACTTCCAAGGCTGAGGGGAAACTATAGACGGATCTATCATTGAAAGAAAACTCTTGATATTTTTTTGCTTCAGTGCTACTAAAATCCAATGGAGTTTCAGGTAATTTTTTATATCTTGAAAAACGGGAATCTTTGAGCGATGTTGCTCATTTACCAAGGCGTAAATTTTCTCCTTCATCAAAATATTTGTAGCCAACCGCCTAGACAAAGAAAACTTTTGATTATAAGCACCAGGCCAGATAGTGCGGTAAGCAAGACACTGATTGAAGAAAATAGCATCGCCAAACTGGGCAATCCGAATCCACGAATCGATGTCATCACAGTTAGCATCGAGTGTGGAGTCCCAACCACCAGTTTGCAGGAAAGCATCACGGCGGCAAGCTACTTGTACAGGCGTACCAAAGGGTACAAGCTCTAAGAGCATACCGTAATGAATATCGGCTTGTGGAATATAAAAAGCTAATCCAGGGCCAACTTGCGGGGTGCGACTGAGTTCAACTTCATTGCCATCTACCTGAGCCGCGACACAAGAACAGATTACAGCATCGGGACAAAGTGCAATCGCCTTCGCCATCTCTTCTATGCAGTTAGGTGCTAAATAGTCATCATCATCTAAAAACTTAATCCAGTCGCCGCTAGCTTTGGCAACTCCAGCATTTACCGTTGCTGCATGGCCAAGGTTCACTTCGTTACGATGATAAACAACCTTGTCCCCTAAGCTTTTGATATAGGTTTGGGTATCGTCAGAAGAACAGTCATCGGCAACAACCACCTCGCACTCAATGGTTTGGTTACGAGCCGAGTCAATTGCTCTTTGCAGCAAGTTCAAGCGATTATAGGTACTGATAACGACGCTAAATTTCATAAATTTCACCCCTGTGTTACAGCATTCTGCAATATAGCTTTGAACTTTAGGCTGTTGTATCAGTAAAATTATCAATCTCAACAAGTAGACTGAAATAGGATTATCGATTTATCATTGATGATCGTGAGATTTTTTTAAGCAGACAGAAAGACTATGAGCGCTCAAGAGATTATCCGCTCCATCGAAGCGGAACAGCTAAAATCGAATCTGCCCGACATTTATGTGGGCGACACAGTAAAAGTAGGAGTGAAAATCAAGGAAGGCGAAAAGTACCGTGTACAACCCTACGAAGGAGTAGTGATTGCCAAGCGTAATGGTGGCATCAACGAAACGATTACAGTCCGTAAGGTTTTTCAAGGTGTAGGCGTTGAGCGGGTATTTCTGTTGCATTCTCCGCGGATTGATAGCATCAAAGTAATCCGTCGTGGTAAAGTCCGCCGTGCTAAACTGTATTATCTCCGCGATCGCGTAGGCAAGGCAACCCGGATCAAGCAACGGTTTGACCGCCCTTTGTGATTCGTCCTTCAATAGTATGGGAGAAATCTTAAGCGGCATCTGCCGCTGACTTGTTTTCCCGACGAAACTGAGGTATGATAAAAATCGCGTATTGCGTTAAACTGAAATTTAGTTCAGCGCAATGACTGAATAAAAAACAGCTTGTGCGCTCTTAGTTCAGTTGGTAGAACGCAGGTCTCCAAAACCTGATGTCGGGGGTTCAAGTCCTCCAGGGCGCGCTCAAGAGCAAAAAACAAAGCCCGAAATAATTACGCAACTGCTATATTAGCAGTTAGCGATAATAATTTCGGGTAAACTTATTGTATTTGTAGTTGTTTTGCTTTCAGTTAAGTGAAATAGAGTCGAAACTGCAAACCTAGATGACCAAAATTGAGTGACAAACGGGGAGATTAAGGGTCGTGGCCAAAAAAAGTGAAGCAGAATTGCCAGAAACCACAAATGGGTTTAGCTTTAACAACTTCATACAGGGAACCAAAGAAGAACTTGAAAAAGTAGTTTGGCCCAGTCGGAAACAGATAGTGAGCGAATCCGCCGCTGTGTTGTTAATGGTGGCACTCTCCGCATCTTTGATATACTTGGTCGATGGATTGTTTAGTTGGGCAGCACAACAGGTGTTCTGATGACTTTTGCAACAGACGAACCTCGCAACTCAACGTTGCAGTCGGAGGAAACAGCAGAAACAGCAGAAACAGCGTCAAAAGAAGCACGCTGGTATGCAGTACAAGTAGCCTCAGGCTGTGAAAAGCGTGTAAAGACTAACTTAGAGCAACGCATTCAAACTTTTGATGTAGCTGACAAAATTGTCCAAGTAGAAATTCCGCAAACGCCAGCGGTGAAAATCCGCAAAGATGGCAGTCGCCAGCATACAGAAGAAAAAGTTTTCCCTGGCTATGTGCTGGTGCGGATGATGATGGATGATGATACCTGGCAGGTAGTACGAAACACCTCCCATGTAATTAACTTTGTCGGTGCAGAACAAAAGCGTGGTAGCAGTAAGGGTCGCGGTCATGTGAACCCCATACCACTGAGTTCATCAGAAGTAGAACGTATATTCAAACAAACCAGCGAACAAGAGCCAGTTCTCAAAATTGACATGGCTACTGGTGATAAGATAATGGTGCTTTCTGGGCCATTTAAAGATTTTGAAGGCGAGGTAATTGAAGTCTCTCCAGAACGGAGTAAACTTAAAGCCTTGCTCTCAATTTTCGGCAGGGATACACCAGTAGAATTGGAATTTAATCAGGTAGAGAAACAGAGTTAAATACAAATGGCGAAGAAAGTAGTGGCGGTCATTAAACTGGCCCTGAATGCTGGAAAAGCCAACCCAGCACCGCCAGTGGGGCCCGCCTTGGGTCAACATGGCGTTAACATCATGATGTTCTGCAAAGAGTACAACGCCAAAACAGCAGACCAAGCTGGAATGGTGATACCTGTAGAAATCTCGGTTTTTGAAGACCGGAGTTTTACATTTGTACTCAAAACGCCACCAGCATCAGTGCTGATTCGGAAGGCGGCGAAAGTTGAAAAAGGCTCGAATGAACCCAACAAAAAGAAGGTTGGTTCAATTAGTAAAGCCCAATTGCAAGAAATTGCCCAAACGAAACTCCCCGATCTTAATGCCAACGACATAGACGCGGCAATGAAGATTGTGGCAGGAACGGCTAAAAATATGGGTGTAACAATCACGGATTAGTCATTGGTCATTGGTCATTGGTCATTAGTAAAAAACTAGCGACAAAGGACAAATGGCAAAAGACTGATAACTAAAAATTATCGGGGGAGAGGCAAGGCTTCGGAATTACCCCAGGAGAACAAAATGCCAAAAATATCGCGTCGTTTGCAAGGACTGCAAGCAAAAGTAGAAGATAAGGACTATCATCCTTTAGAGGCTTTAGCCCTTCTCAAAGACACAGCAACAGCTAAATTTGTTGAAGCTGCGGAAGCGCATATCCGTTTGGGAATTGACCCTAAGTATACAGACCAACAGTTGCGGACAACGGTAGCACTGCCCAAAGGTACAGGACAAATCGTCCGGGTGGCGGTGATTGCTAGAGGCGAAAAGGTAAACGAAGCAAGCAACGCTGGTGCTGATATAGTCGGTTCAGAAGAACTGATTGACGAAATCCAAAAAGGTAGAATGGATTTTGACAAGCTGATTGCTACACCCGATGTGATGCCACAGGTAGCAAAACTGGGTAAGTTGCTTGGGCCACGTGGTTTAATGCCATCGCCCAAGGGTGGAACCGTAACATTTGACTTAGGAAGTGCGATCGCAGAATTCAAAGCTGGTAAATTAGAATTCCGAGCCGACCGAACTGGTATTGTCCATGTTATGTTTGGTAAGACAACCTTCTCGCCTGAAGATTTGTTAGTTAACCTGAAGGCATTGCAGGAAACGATTGACCGTAACCGTCCTTCAGGAGCTAAAGGTCGTTATTGGCGCACATTTTATGTGTCAGCCACAATGGGCCCATCGATTAAAGTTGATATCAGCGCCCTACGAGATTTAAAACTGAGCGAAGCAGGTTAATAAGAGTTATGAGTTATAAGTTAGGAGTTAAGAATAAAACTTCTAACTCCTAACTACTCACTCCTAACTTTCAATTAAATAGGCAAAGCCGGAGACAGCAGGTGCTAATAGCTTAAATATCCTGCCGAGGTTAAAACTCTAATAGTCAGAATTACCACCCATAAAGGTGTGATAACTATGGCGTCAAGAGTCTTAATACTCGACCCCGGCTAGATTAGCTGGGGTTTGTTGTTTGGGTTCAGGTTTAGAAAAAACGTACAAGTAGGGCACTTCACCGATTATTTTAAGGAGGTGAGATTGGAATGGGTAGAACACTAGAAAATAAAAAAGAGATAGTAGCTGACCTCAAAGAAACTTTGAGTGAGTCAACTCTGGCACTGGTAATAGAGTATCAGGGACTAACTGTTGCTGAAATTAGCGATTTACGGCGGCGGCTGCGTCCCAGTGGTACTGTTTGTAAGGTGACGAAGAACACCCTAATGGGCATTGCCATTAAAGATGATGAAAAATGGCAGCCTATGTCGGAATTGCTCAACGGTTCTTCCGCATTTTTGCTGGTAAAAGAAGATTTTTCATCGGCAATTAAGGCATACCAAGAATTCCAAAAAGTCACCAAGAAGACAGAACTTCGTGGTGGTGTACTGGAAGGTCGCCTACTCAAAGAACCTGATGTCAAGGTACTAGGAGACTTGCCATCTAAGGAACAACTCATCGCACAAATTGCTGGAGCTATCAACGCCTTGGCTACCAAGATTGCTGTGGGTATCAACGAAGTTCCTGGTTCACTGGCGCGTGCTTTGCAGGCTGTCGCCGACCAAGACCAAAGTGGTGGTAGCACCGAAACTGCTGCTGTTCAAGATAGCAGTACTGAAACAGCTACTGAAGGCGATAGCAGCACAGAAACTGCTGCTGAATAGACTTCGTGGTTCATCAGTCAAAAGTCAAAAGCTAATGACTAATGACTAATAAATAATCAAAATTACAGGAGTTATATCAATGTCTGCTGCAACCGATCAAATTTTAGAACAACTAAAAACCCTTTCTTTGTTGGAAGCTTCTGAGTTAGTCAAGCAAATTGAAGAAGCTTTTGGCGTGAGTGCTGCTGCACCAGTTGGCGGCATGATGATGATGCCTGGCGCTGGTGGTGCTGCTCCGGCTGAAGAAGCTGTTGAGCAAACCGAGTTTGAAGTGATTCTCGAATCAGTCCCAGCTGATAAGAAGATTGCCGTACTGAAGATTGTCCGGGAATTGACCGGTTTGGGTCTAAAAGAAGCGAAAGACATGGTGGAAGCTGCGCCCAAGGCAGTTAAAGAAGGTATTGCTAAAGATGCTGCTGAAGATGCCAAGAAGCGCATCGAAGAAGCTGGCGGTAAGGTGACTATCAAGTAGTCACAATTCTATTACCAGTTTTTGATTAAGGAGCCTGAGTCAGGCTCCTTTTTTTGGATTTTTCTTTAAGTAAAAATGGTGTCCATTAAAGAATTATTGTCCATTGTTCAATAGCTCTCTAATAAGCTAAAAGCCCTACTACAAAAGTCTTTGAGCCATATTTTACCTTTAATTATTCTCTTGCCACTTTTAAAGTAAATGATGTCACTTTTCTTGGAAGACGGGTCAAGTGTATGTCTACGCGTTCTTTGAGTCAAGGCGCTAATCTCTCCGAACGTGAGGAAGTTCTACGGAGCAGGGTGGAGAGCAGGTAGAGGGAAAGTCTTATCTACTGTTTAATGATGATTCGCCAAAGTTTCAGCAAAAAGCCGATGTCATTGATGCCATTGTGCAAGCATCAAATAAAAATGCTTGCAGGGATGCGATCGCAGATGTAGCGAAAGCTCTGGGTAAAAGCACTCGAACTATTAAACGCATGGTGGGAAAAGTTGAACAGGTAGGGGTTGCGGCTCTAAGTGTTGGGCGTAAGGATAAGGGACAATTTGGTAATGCCGACTACTTAACGTTGGAAGCCTTTAATGAGCTAATTGATGTTTTTAAATGCGAATCCCCGTTATCTTAGTTGGAACTTACTATCTAGGCGATAATATTCTTGAATGGAAAAGTCTCCCATACGTGCGCCTGATTAGCGATCGCTCTTTGGGAAAAACTTTTTGGTTTACTGATAATCTTCAGTAGTTGGTATAGAAGCAAATCAAGGTAAGTTAGTAGCTGTGGTGGAACTGGAGAATGCTGAAAAGATTTTATGAGCTTATCAAGGTTGAAACCCACATTCTACAGGTGTGAGGACTAAACAAGTGCCGTTTAAAATTGTGGTAATTGGTACTTCTCTGGGCGGATTATCAGCATTAAAAATTATCCTGGGGAACTTACCAGCAGACTTCTTAGTGCCGATCGCGATCGTGCAACACCGTCACAAGGAGTCTAACAACACACTCCAGGAGTTATTACAAGAATCCACTTTATTGCCAATTCGAGAAGTGGAAGATAAAGACGAAATATTATCAGGACATATCTACTTAGCTCCAGCAGATTATCACTTGCTAGTTGAACTAGGTTACTTTGCTCTTTCGACTGATGAACCTGTTTCCTATGCCAGACCATCTATCGATGTGCTGTTTGAGTCGGCAGCTGATGTCTACACTGAGCAAGTTATTGGTGTAATATTGACAGGAGCAAATCAAGATGGTATGCAAGGTCTTAAGAAAATAAAAGCGCGGGGAGGACTGACTATTGTGCAGGAACCTGCTACAGCCGAGAGCGATATTATGCCAGAGGCAGCAATTTCTGCTGTTGCAGTAGACTGGATTTTGACACTCTCAAACATTGCTTCCCAAATGGTCAAGCTTTGTCATTAATCACGGAAATAAACCCATGCAGATGGAACCCAAAGTAAACATCCTCCTAGTGGATGACAAACTAGAAAATTTGCTAGCACTAGAAGCAATCCTGGAAAAACTGGGAGAGAATCTGGTGAGAGCTACTTCTGGGGAAGAAGCTTTGAGGTGTCTGCTACATCAGGACTTTGCAGTAATTTTGCTGGATGTGCAAATGCCAGGGATGGATGGGTTTGAAACTGCAACCTTGATTCGCAATCGGGGGCGATCGCGTCACACTCCAATTATTTTTCTCACAGCCTTTAGCACTAGCGACCAAATGCTGTTTAAAGGCTATGCCTTGGGTGCTGTTGATTATTTACTCAAGCCATTAGACCCGAATATTTTGACTTCTAAAGTCACTGTATTCGTAGAACTATTTAAGAAAACAGAAGCCGTCAAGCAACAAGCAGCGCAGCTGGTAGCTGTCAATGCCGAACTCAGGCAAAGTGAAGAACGATTCCGATCGCTGAGTACCTGTTCACCCGTTGGCATTTTTGAAATTGATACTGAAGGAGGATGTAGATATACTAATCCGCGCTATCAGGCAATTTGTGGCTTGAAAGCGGCAGAGAGTTTAGAAAAGGGATGGCTAGAATCTGTTCATCTAGAAGATAGAGAACGAGCAGTTTCCAGTTGGTCTAACTACATTCGTGAAGGTCGTGACTACTCTGAAGAGTTTCGCTTTCAAACTGCTCAGGGTATCATCCGTTGGGTTCAGGTTCGCTCATCACCTATGCTTTCCGGTCAAGGAGAACTGCTGGGATATGTAGGCACCCTCGAAGATATTACTGAACGCAAGCAAGCAGAAGAAGTCCGCGCTCAAATCATTCGAGAGCAGACCGCAAGACAGGAAGCAGAAGCAGCAAATCGGATGAAAGATGAGTTTCTCGCCGTTCTCTCCCACGAACTCCGCACACCTTTAACCTCCATGCTGGGCTGGTCAAAAATCCTCCGCTCTAAGAAACTTGACGACAAAGCCACTTCCCGCGCCCTAGAGGCGATTGAACGTAACGCTACATCACAGATGCAACTAATTGAGGATATTTTAGACGTATCTCGGATTATCCGTGGTCAGTTGCGGTTAAATGTATCTGCGGTAAATCTGATCACGGTGATGGAGGCAGCCTTAGAGGCAGTGCGTCCCCTAGCAGAACCAAAAGATATTAAGTTAAATACTGTTCTGGATACTTCGGTAGGGTCAGTTTATGGCGATCCAGCCCGGTTACAGCAAGTTGTCTGGAACCTGCTAACTAATGCCATTAAATTTACCCCTAAGGGTGGCAGGGTAGAAGTGAATCTGTCAATAGTCTGTGGTGAAGAACAACAAACAACTTACAAATACGCCCAAATTCAAGTTATTGATACCGGGATTGGCATCAGTTCCGAGTTTTTGCCCAAAGTATTTGAGCGTTTCCGGCAAGCAGACAGCACCACAACACGATCGCACAATGGACTAGGACTAGGACTAGCGATCGTCCGTCATCTAGTGGAACTGCACAAGGGGACAATCTTTGCCCAAAGTCCAGGCACAGGAGAAGGAGCAACCTTTACTGTGAGACTGCCACTGCTACAAGACAATAGGGCTAGCAGGGCGAGTAGAGAAGCCACAGGAGAAATTTCTTCTTCTGTGGCTTCAACGCCCCTTGCTGGATTAAGAGTTTTAGTTGTAGATGATGAAGCAGATACCCGTAACTTTCTCAGTTTTATGTTTGAAGAGTATGGGGCATTTGCCACTGCGGTAGCATCAGTTGATGAAGCTTTGGCAGTACTTGAACAAGCAAAACCAGATATCATGATTAGCGACATTGGCATGTCAGAGCAAGATGGTTATACGCTGATTCGGAAACTGCGCTCTTTAGAACCAGAAAAAGGCGGACGTATTCCAGCGATCGCTTTAACAGCGTACACGCGAGAAGAAGACCGCTTAGAAGCCCTTTCAGCAGGGTTTCAGCAGCATTTATCTAAGCCAATTGACCCCACTAAATTGATTGCTATGGTTGTCAATGTATTAAAATTACCTCTGGAAGTTTCAATGAGTTGATTTTGGACTGCGGAGCAGAGGAGCAGAGGAGAAAAACCAATGCCCCATAACCAATCAAGACGAAGTTAGGGCATGTTTTTTCAGATCGTCTAGCGAAACCACTTCCAAAGCTCTAGCATGGGTTGCAGAGAGAATAACCGGTGGAGCAACACCAGCATCGAGAGCTTCTTGCCAGCGAGAAGCACATAAACACCAGCGATCGCCAGGCTTCAGTCCAGGAAAATTAAAATCAGGAACAGGTCTGCTCAGGTCGTTCCCCCGCGATTTGGTGAACTCCAGGAATTCTAATGTCACTTCGGCACATACGACATGCGACCCGAAATCCTGACCACCTGTGCGACAAAAACCGTCGCGGTAAAATCCAGTCATGGGAGAAGTGCAGCAGACCTCTAGGTTTCCACCAATTACGTTTTTAGCTTCTGTCATCGTTAATTCGTTGCACTTGATTTTTTCACTCCGATATAAGCCTATATTGACACTTCCGTAGTTGAATAAAAATCGCGATCCCTTATTAAGCAGGGAATTCTAGAATCATTACTCATACCCAGCTGCCAACATTACGGTTATTAAGAATGGTGCAATATCACAGTAGAAGTTCCAATAAAAACCCTTGGTAGTTAGCCAAGGGTAATGCAAGTCAGTACTTTTTCGCATGGAATGTATCCTACTCAAATACCATAGCAACCGTCTAATTTAGAGATATGCCATTTTGCCAAACAAAAAAAGCCCCCAGTGGTAAGCTGAGGGTTAATTTTTTTGGAATAGCGGTAATCTACAAAGCTATTATTCCCAGATTGAGAATAGATTCTCATGGCTTTGACTTTCTAAAATATCTTTCTCTCGTTACACGATGTAGCTTTTTATTTGATTTTCATATATTTACACGAGTATGGATATTCCACCATGAAATGCTGTATTCCCTGCTCAGTAGAGTTTACAGGCTATATTGCTAAATCTATCCGTGGAAACTTCAGACTAGGCGATACTCAAATTAACTTGGACAATCAAATCGTTGTAATCTTTATCACCGCCATTTGCTAAATCCTCAAAGCCAAAAGCGTTATTACCTAACAGGCAAATCTGATCTGCTTTGACAGTCTTAGCACCCAAGAAGGAGAAGTGAACTGCGCCACACTAATAATTTTTTTTGTTCAAAGATAAATTGGATGTCAAAAACTGTACCCGTAGATATTTAATTTTCTTTTTTTAAATATTTATTCAGTTGTATATTATTACTATACCAAAGTAGATAAATACATCTAGTAAATGTTTAACTTTTAATATCCGTGGAAGATATTTTGCAAGCAGTAGAAAGAATTCTGCAAGATAAGCCTCTTGCTTCCATTCAGTGGTTTGTGCTCTCTCAATCGTGGTTGGGCAAAACTTACGATGAAATGGCAGAGGTATCAGGCTATCGCAACAATTACATCAAGGAAGTTGGCTCTGAGTTGTGGCAAGACCTCTCCGTTGCACTTGGAAAAAAAATAACGAAAAAAAATCTGCATTTAGCCTTGAATAAATACCTGCAAGACAAGATGAGCGATCAGGAAAATCACAGCCATCAAAAGTTGGGTGAAGAATCTAGCTTAGAAATGGTTTCTTCAGACTTGTTTTCAGCAAGCGAGATTGAATTTCCTAGCGGCCCTGTACCACTGGGTTCTCCTCTTTACATCAATCGCCCTCCTCTGGAAGAACTTGTTTGTCACGAGATTTTACACCCTGGTTGCTTAATCCGGATCAAAGCACCTAGAAAGACAGGAAAAAGTTCGCTGCTCAACCGGATGATTGCTTATGCTAGAGAGCAAGATTATCAAATTGTCTATTTGGATTTTCAAGAAGCTGACCAAGATGTTTTTGCTTCTCTTGATAAATTTTTACGTTGGTTTTGTGTCAATGTCAGCAGGCAATTAAATCTCCTTCCTTGTCTAGATGATTTTTGGGATACGGAAATGGGCAGCAAGGTAAGCTGCAAAATATATTTTGAAGCATATGTGCTGCAATACATTGATCATAGTCCTTTAGTTTTGGCTTTAAATGAAGTCCATCGAGTTTTTGAACATCCCAATATTGCCCAAGACTTTTTGCCAATGCTGCGATTTTGGCATGAACAAGCAAAGCAGGATCAAATCTGGCAAAAACTGCGGATGGTAGTAGTTCATACTACAGAAATTTATATTCCACTCAAGCTAAACCAATCACCTTTCAATGTAGGGATAACAATTACGCTGCCACCGTTTACTCTTAATCAGGTACAGAATTTAGCATTATCTTACAGGCTGCATTGGGCAGCAGACTCAGAAGGGGCAAAACGCCTTGTACCCCTACAAGCAATGGTAGGAGGACATCCCTATTTGGTGAGTCTTGCACTTTATCATCTATATCAGGAAGAAATGACATTAGAGATGTTACTAGAAACAGCATCTACACCAGTGGGGATTTACAGTCAGCATTTACGAGAACTGTTGAGCTTGCTCCAAAAAGAACCAGAATTAATGTCCGCGATGCAAAAGGTAATTTTAACAGATGAACAAGTGGAGTTAGATGCGATCGCTGCTTACAAGTTAGAAAGCATGGGTTTGGTTCAATTAAACGGCAATCAAGCTCACACAATGTGTGAGTTATATCGTCTTTATTTTAGCCAACAGCTTGGAAAGCAAAATACTACTAATGGTTCTGGTAAACTGTTGAAAGATAAATAATCAAAATACTTGCTCTCGTTCTTAATCTGAATTTTATCAATTGTCCCGATCCAAATTTATTTATTAAAAACGAGGACTAATTTAAAATTTTCAATCAAATGAACAATTATCGATACCAAGTTGGAGGTACGCTCACTAGTGATGCTCCTAGCTATGTTGAGCGCAGAGCGGATGTGGAACTTTATGAAGCCTTGAAGCAGGGTGAATTTTGCTACATCCTGAGCAGTAGACAAATGGGCAAATCCTCACTTATGGTAAAAACAAAGCATCGCTTCCAACGAGAGGGCTTTAGATGTGCAACCGTTGATATGACTAATATTGGTTGTGAAAATATAACTCCAGAGCAGTGGTATAAAGGAGTTGTAGGCGACTTATGGTTAAGTTTTAAACTGTTAGGAAAAGTCAATTTAAAAACCTGGTGGCAAGAAAAAAATGATATTTCTTTAGTTCAGAAACTCAGTCGATTTATTTCGGAAATTCTGTTAGTTAAATTTCCTAACGAAAGACTATTTATTTTTATTGATGAAATTGATAGTATTCTCAGCCTCGATTTCTCTGTTGATGACTTTTTCAACTTAATTCGCTTCTGTTATAACCAACGAGCAATTGATCCAGAGTATAATCGAATTACATTTGCAATTTTCGGGGTTGCAACACCTTCAGATTTGATTTTATATCGGAATCATACCACCCCTTTTAATCTTGGTAAAACCATACAAGTAAATGGTTTTACATTTGAAGAAGCTCAACCGCTATCTTTGGGACTGGATATTAAAGGCAATAATCCCCAGAAACTTTTGAAAGAAGTATTGTCTTGGACAGAAGGGCAACCATTTCTGACTCAAAAGCTATGTCGGCTACTTGTTAGTTTATCTCAAGATGATGTGGGTAGAATGCTAAAAATTCCCCCTGGCGCAGAAGAATTTTGGATAGAAAATGTAGTGCGATCGCACATAATCGAAAAATGGGAATCACAAGATGAACCAGAGCATTTGCGGACAATTCGCGATCGCATCCTTGGAAACGAACAATCTGCCGCCAGATTGCTAGGAATTTATCAGCAAATTCTCCAAGGAGTGGAAGTACCAGCCGACGATAGTCGAGAACAGGTAGAACTGTTGCTGTCTGGTTTGGTAATCAAAAAGCAAGGTTTTCTCCAAATCAAAAACCGAATTTATCAAGAAGTTTTCAATTTAGAATGGGTTGGAAAAAAATTAGCTTACTTGCGCCCTTACTACGAAACCTTCAATGCATGGATAGCCTCAAAGGAAAAAGATGAATCTCGCCTATTGCGCGGACAAGCCTTGATTGATGCTCAAACTTGGGCAAATGGCAAAAGCTTGACCAATTCAGATTATCGATTTTTAGCTGCTAGTGAAGAATTAGATCGGCGAGAAATGCAGCAAGCATTAGAGGCTGAACGTGCCAAAGAAGTTGAAGCACGCCTTGCAGAACAACAAAAAAGGCTGGCTCAACAAAAGAAAGCTGCCACAATCGTGACACTTTTGCTCGTAGGTATGACAATCAAGTTGGTGATTTCTATAGTGTGGGGAGTGTCGCTTTTACGAAAGATTGATGCTTTAGAATCACAGTTAAAATGTAATCAGATAAGGCATCAGGGCAAAGTAATAACAGCAAATTCTCGGTTAGGTAGATGCTGAGGCAAATTTTAGATTTTAGATTTTAGATTAAAAGTCTGCTTGCTACTAAAGAGCATAGTAGAGAAAGGCAAGTCTTCCCAAAGCTGCCAAAGATGTGAGTTAAAATCCTGATATCTTCATAACTACCCACGCAGAACGCCTCCGAAAAAGCGATCGCTATGCTTCAGTATCCTCATCTCGAACAAGCGCTAAAATATCACTTCGGTTACGACCAATTCCGCCCCGGACAACGGCAAATTATCGAAGATGCGCTGCAAAATCGAGATTTAATGGTTGTAATGCCGACTGGTGGGGGAAAATCACTGTGTTTTCAGCTACCAGCATTGTTAAAAAATGGACTAACGGTGGTGGTGTCGCCGTTAATTGCTTTGATGCAAGACCAAGTAGAAGCACTGCGAAATAATAATATTAACGCGACATTTCTCAATAGTAGTTTGAATGCTTACAAGGTGCGATCGCGGGAAGAAGCCATCCTTAGCGGTAAAGTAAAATTACTATACGTCGCCCCTGAACGCCTCTTGAGTGAAAGGTTTCTACCATTTCTCGATTTAGTTAAAGAAAAAATCGGTATTTCTAGCTTTGCTATTGATGAAGCGCACTGCGTTTCTGAATGGGGACACGACTTTCGTCCAGAATATCGCCAGTTGAAATCTCTGCGGAAACGCTATCCTGATGTTCCTACCGTCGCCCTCACCGCCACAGCAACCGATCGCGTCCGTAGTGATATCATTCAACAACTAGGACTAAAGCAACCTAGCATTCATCTTGCCAGTTTTAACCGTGAAAATCTTTATTACGAAGTTCGTCCTAAAACTAAATATGCTTACGCTGAATTATTAGAACTAATTCGAGAAACTGAAGGTTCGACAATTATTTATTCTTTAACTCGTAAAAAAGTTGATGAACTCACTTTTAAACTACAAAACGATAAAGTTATTGCTCTGCCTTATCACGCCGGATTAAGTGATGAAGAACGTAGTAGTAATCAAACGCGATTTATTCGAGATGATGTCCGGGTGATGGTGGCAACAATCGCCTTTGGGATGGGAATTAATAAACCCGATGTGCGGTTGGTAGTTCACTTTGATCTGCCTAGAAATATAGAAAGTTATTATCAAGAATCGGGTAGAGCAGGTAGAGACGGAGAACCATCTCGGTGTACAATATTTTTCAGCTTTGGTGATGTTAAAACAATTGAATGGAGTATCGATCAAAAAACTGATCCTCAAGAACAGTTGATTGCCAAACAACAATTGCGGCAGATGATCGATTACGCGGAAGGTACTGATTGTCGGCGAACGATTCAACTGGGTTATTTTGGAGAAAGGTTTCCTGGGAATTGCGGTAACTGTGACAATTGTCGTCATCCCAAACCCATGCAAGATTGGACAATTGAAGCCATGAAGTTTTTATCTTGTGTGGCTCGTTGCAAAGAAAGATTTGGGATGCTACACATAATTGATGTGTTGCGGGGGGCAAAAAAAGACAAAATTCTCCAATACGAACACGATAAACTTTCTACCTACGGTATTGGTAAAGATAGAACTTTAGATGAATGGCGAATGTTGGGGCGATCGCTACTACATCAAGGGTTAATAGAACAAACTAGCGATGGTTACTCAGTTTTAAAACTAAATGCCTTAAGTTGGCAAGTAATGCGAAAACAACGCACAGTTTCGTTAGCTATAACCACAGTCCAAAAGATTACCTGGGAACAGGGGAGTGAAAAAGCAGAAGAAGCAGAAATATTATTACAGAAGTTGCGATCGCTACGTAAAGAATTGGCTGATGAGCAATCTGTACCACCTTACGTCATCTTCCACGATTCCACTTTAAAATTGATGGTACAGGTGCAACCCCAAAACTTAACTGAATTTGCCAAACTTTCTGGTGTAGGTAGTCACAAACTCGCTCAATATGGCGAAAAGTTTATTACAGAAATTCGCGCCTACCGCCAAGAAAAAGGTTTGCAAAATAAATCTGTTACTTCCGTATCCTCTCCCAACTCATCTTCTTCTTACACCGAATTACAGACATTACAATTACATCAACAAGGTTTAAATATCGCTCAAATTGCCAAAAAGCGGAACCTTAGTCCGGCAACAGTTAGCAATCATTTAGAAAAACTAATTGAGAAAAATCAGCCAGTTGATTTAAATCAATTAGTACCTTTAGAACATCAACAAAAAATTTGGCAAGTTTTAGAAGTACTCGGTGACATTTCCCTCACTCCCATCAAAGAACAATTAGGTGAAAGCTACACTTTTGATGAAATTCGCTTAGTACGGTGTAAGTGGCGGCGTGAAAATCGTAAGTGATGATTGAAGAAAAATACAGAATTCAGAATCAATTAGTCTGATTCATAAATTCTATTTTATTAAAATACAAAAGCAATATTAAAGGAGTTAGGAGTTAGCCAATGAGTCAGATGCTTAATACAGGAGTACGCTGGACAATTCACGATGTGGAACTGTTAGCAGAAAACGAAGGGACACGCTATGAGATAGTTGATGGAGAATTATTTGTGACTAGGGCACCTCACTTTAAACATCAGCAAACTTGTGGCAGAATTTCCGACAACTTGATGTTTGGTCGGAGTTTAGTGGTTTAGGAGAAGCTGTAATCAACCCCGGCGTTTTGTTTCCAGAATCAGATAATGTGATTCCTGATGTAGTTTGGGCTACTAAAGAAACCTTGGCGCTAACATTGGATGAGGCGGGACACTTTACTGGCGCACCAGATTTAGTAGTCGAAGTTTTGTCTCTTAGCAACGAAGACCAAAGACGAGATAAGGAAGCAAAACTTAAACTTTATTCTTCCAGAGGAGTAAAAGAATATTGGATTGCTGATTGGCGATCGCGTAAACTAGAGGTCTATCGGCGCGAACAAAGTCAACTTAGCTTGCTAGAAACTCTATTTAGTAGTGATAATATAATTTCTTCCCTATTACCTAGTTTAAGCTATACTGTAGACCAATTTATCCCTATATAAATATTTATTTTTGGTAGATATGTACACCCACTCTTTTCCCAAAACAAGATGTATATAACTTATCATGAGACATCGCCTTGCACCAATAACTCAATTTTCTCCTCATCAAGGCGATATCTAGAGATAATCAGCTTATCATTAAGAAAAACTGGGGATTTCAGAGTTGGAATCTTGTGATCTAAGAGCAGATTGTGAAGGTGCAGCTTTTTGGCTTTTGGCAGACAGAATTACAAATAGCAGCTTAGGCAGTGCTAGGCATGCAACAGTATTTAACAGCGTTAGAAATATACCATCTATCAAACTCATGTATTAATCTTCTCCGTTTTAAAATTGGTGTTGACTATATTTTTAGTTTGAAGCAAAACCAGTACAATTGCTTACAAAAATAATTTTAGATTTCTTGTAGTGAATATAAGCTAAACAAATATGTTTTTTTATGGTAACTATTAATTTTTAAATACTCTCTTAGAGAAAAGAATTTTTGTAATTTAGTGCTAAGACAGTTAACAATCGACCAGAAAAAAGAAAACAAGGAGTTTTCATCCAAACGAGTATTTGTTGAACATCGAATTCGTTCAGTAAAAATATTTCGAGTTGTTCAAGAAAGATTTCGGTTAAATCCTAAAAAGTATGAACAAGTAATTTTGACAGTTTGCAAAGTAGTAAGATTGCGAATTGGGGCACTTGTATTACCAGCAGAGATATACGCGATCGCATGATGTGAAAATAAACGCACATAACTACGTTGTTGTCTGATTATCAACAACAAGCACCTAAAAGCCCTATTTGATCGTATAAACTAGCCGGATTGCCAAACTGGCAAGCGCACCTATAAGCTAGTTACAGAGGTACTTTGGGAGTTTTCGGCGATGTCTATTTAATAGCTGGTCGTCGGAAGCACTAAGGAATTTTTACTGGCAAATAGTAATAGTCCATCAATTCGGAGAACACTTAACACAGAAATCAGGACTGAATTTACAAAATTGGCTACCTGTTACTGGGTAAGCTGTACAATAAGGAAAACTGGTAAGTTCAATTTTGGCTGCTTGTAATTTGGAATCATTCGCCAACGTTTCAGTAACTTTGGTTCTATCAGCCAGAAGGATAGCTAAAAGCTTAGGTAACGCCATGCAAGCAGCAATATTGAGCAGCGTTAGTAGTATAGTGTCTATCAAATTCATAGGTAATCATCCCCTGTGAAACGTAGGCGTAGGCGTAGCCCGTCGTAGACATCGCTGTTTTTATCTACAAGCATAATGTACATATAGCATTGATGTTCAGTCAATCTATTGCTTGCAGTCTATGTAAATTAACTTTAACATAAATTTTTGTAAATATAAACGTGAAATTCCTGGAATTATCATACACAGAGGGGTATGTGGATAATAAGGATTGATATTGTAGCGTAATAACAAAATAAGCTGGAAAACGATCAGTTTACGATATTTAGGTAAGGTGTTATGTCAACAACCCAAACCGCGTCTTCTTTTTTATCTAACATTAGTGAGCGAGAACGCCAAGCCCTAAAGCGGTTGGTAGATTACACAAATGTGGAATCGCTGCCAGAAATTTGGCCTTTGGCAGCTCAAAAATTTGGTAATATTGTTGCCCTCCGCAACCCTCACGCTAAACCAGAAGTAGCGATTACTTATACCCAGTTGGCAGAGCAAATGCAACTATTTGCTGCTGGGTTACAGGCTTTGGGAATAAAAGTAGGCGATCGGATTTCTTTAATTTCTGACAACAGTCCTCGCTGGTTTATTGCCGATCAAGGCATAATGACTGCTGGAGGAGTTGATGCGGTGCGTAGCTCCCAAGCAGAAAAAGAAGAACTGCTGTTTATCATCGCTAATAGTGGCAGTACGGCAATAGTAGTTGAAGATTTAAAGACACTTAAAAAACTGCAAGACCGCCTTCAAGATTTACCAATTCAGGCGGTAATCTTACTTTCGGATGAAGCACCACCGACAGACGAAACCCTAAAGGTGCTGAATTTTGCCCAGTTGCTCGAAATTGGGAAAAATCATAATTTTGTGCCAGTCAAGCAAAATCGTGACGCTCTGGCAACCTTAATTTACACCTCTGGCACCACAGGTAAACCCAAGGGTGTGATGCTGTCTTATAGCAATTTGATGCACCAAGTGACAACCTTTGGCACAGTATTGCAACCAAATGCGGGCGACATTGTTCTCAGTATCCTGCCTTCATGGCACAGTTATGAGCGGACTGTTGAATATTACTTACTATCTCAAGGTTGCACGCAAGTTTATACCAACTTACGCTCTGTGAAAGCAGATTTGAGACAATTTAAACCCAACTACATGGTGGGTGTACCCCGCCTGTGGGAATCGATTTATGAAGGAGTGCAAAAGCAGTTCCGTGAGCAACCAGCCAAAAAGCAACGCCTAATTAACTTTTTAATGGGTATTAGCGAAAAATATATCAAAGCCCGGCGAGTTGCTCAAGGATTGAGTTTAAATAATCTTCATGCTTCATCCCTTGAACGATTAGCAGCTAAGATACAAGCAGCTGCTTTATTACCTCTCCATGCCTTAGGAGAACGACTGGTTTATGCCAAAGTGCGAGAAGCCACAGGAGGACAAGTCAAGCAGATGATTAGCGGCGGCGGTGCGCTTCCCAGACACATAGATAACTTCTTTGAAATTATTGGTGTGCAGATTTTGCAAGGCTATGGCTTGACAGAAACTTCTCCTGTTACCCATGTACGTCGTCCTTGGCGAAATTTGATTGGTGCATCAGGACAACCACTTCCGGCTACAGAAGCTAAAATCGTCGATCCTGAGACAAAAGCGCCTCTACCAGTAGAAAAGCGAGGCTTGGTTTTGTTGAGGGGGCCGCAAATTATGCAAGGCTATTATCAAAATCCGCAAGCGACAGCGAAAGCAATTGACGCTGAAGGTTGGTTTGATAGCGGCGATTTGGGTTGGCTGACACCACAAAACGACTTGGTGCTAACTGGCAGAGCAAAGGATACGATTGTATTGACTAACGGCGAAAACATCGAGCCGCAGCCAATCGAAGATGCGTGTCTGCGATCGCCATATATCGATCAAATCATGCTCATCGGCCAAGATCAGCGCAGCCTGGGAGCCTTAATTGTCCCCAATGTCGAAGCTTTAGAAAAATGGGCAGCAAGTCAGAATCTAACGCTGGATACGCAGAATGATCAGGTGACTTCTTCACCTAGTCAAAAAATTGACTTGGAGAGTAGAATGATCCAGGATTTATTTCGGCAAGAATTGAATCGGGAAGTGCAAAATCGTCCAGGCTATCGACCGGATGACCGCATCGGGACGTTCAAGCTCATTCTGGAACCGTTTTCCATCGAAAATGGCTTGATGACACAAACACTGAAAGTTCGACGACACGTCGTCACGGAACGCTATCGCGATATTATTGACGGCATGTTTGCCTGATGATTCCACCTCCCAATTAGTAAGAGTGAACGTGAAATATTTATGGATGTCTCCAAATCTAACTTGCTCCTGAAACGTGTTGTTAACGTCAAAGTCATTGTGACTCCCCTCTGGAAAGAGGAAGTACAACAGCAGTTGCAAACGCAGATCAATCAACTTGACCAGCAACTGCAACAGCTAGACGTTGAAGGACAAAGAGCGATCGCTGCAATTCAAAAGCAGAGTCTGCAACCACCTGGTCCCCAGACCCTCCAACAAATTGACAATATCCAACTCCAAGTCAATCAAAAGAAAAGTGAATTTTTAGAGCAGAAAAATCAATTGCTGCAAAACCTCCAGCAAGTGCAATTTCTTCAGCAAGATCAGGAAGTCAACCAATTCCAAATGGAAGGCTTTTTCCGGGTAGAGACGGGTGATAACCTGATTAGCAAAATGCAGGTCGAAATCGTTCTGCGCGATGGTGTTGTAGAAGAAATTCGCGGCGACATTTAGAAAGTTATGAGTTATAAGTTTCTCACTTTTAACTTCTCACTCCTCACTCCTCACTTTTAACTCCTGACAAATGTGATTTAACTTTGTGTGGGAGCGGCTCCCAGCCCAACATTCCACCTGGGAGCCAGCCCAAACAATTTGCCAGACTGGAGGTGAGCTAGTAAAAAGCGATCGCCCGAAGGTTGTCATCTCAACTCGATATTTAATACCAACTGAATCATCACCCCGCTTGGTTTGCGTAATCGTCACAAAGGCTTGATTCCGTTGCGGATAAGCTACCTCTACCTTTCGCGTTCCTCCCACCGATGCTATGCCGTCAAAGGCATTCAGGGCGAGGGTAGCAGGATCACTACCTTGGAGAGATGAGTTGATCTTTTCTAGAGGTATAGTTTTATAATCGAAACGCTCTGAGTATGCCACAATTTCTTGAGACTGATGTATTGCTCCCACCTGCTGGGTTTGTCCGTTACTAGTCTCAAAAATCGGTGCGGATGTCTGGCGCTGGGTAATATATACTCCAGCGCCAGCAGTGGCAAAGATACCGAGTATCACAATCAAAAAGAATTTTAGCTTTGCCGACATAAAAGTAAACAGGAATTTCAAATAGGTTTATTACCAATTTTGAATTCTAGATTGAACTGCATCCCATATCCTCTACCCGTGAGAAGCTCCTGTATCTTAAGCAGTGATTATGAGGTATATGAATAGCAATTCCATTTAATCTGTGAGAAACTCGTGGTGGTTTTTGCAAGTCAACGACTAAAACGAGATGGCGATATTGGCTAACCATTGAGGATAGCTCTGTATTATAGACCTCCAATTCATATTTAGGTTCCTAGAGTCAATCGATTGGTCATTAGTCATTAGTCAAAAGCTAATGCCCCATGCCCAGTCCCCAATACTCAACCTAAAATATAAAATCTCCAGTCCAAAACTCTCCCGCCAAGATACAATTCGATCTGATAAAAGCTGTTAAAGTCCATAAACCATTGATTCCCAAACCACCCTATGAGCATTCACGAAGTATTTATGCCGGCTCTGAGTTCTACCATGACCGAAGGCAAAATCGTCTCCTGGGTGAAATCGCCAGGGGACAAAGTGGAAAAAGGCGAAACAGTGGTGGTTGTAGAGTCAGATAAGGCAGATATGGATGTAGAAACCTTTTATGAGGGATTTCTTGCCCATATCATAGTTGAAGCTGGTGAAACTGCCCCGGTAGGATCTGCGATCGCCTTCATAGCCGAAACGGAAGCTGAAATTGAACAGGCCAAATCTCTTGCCAATTCCGGCGGCGTGGCTGCTAGTGCTACCTCATCCCCAGAACCAATCCCTGCCACAGCCTCAGCGGCAACTCCTGCCTTAGCGTCTCAAAACGGGTCTAACCACAAAGAAGGAAGACTTGTAGTTTCACCTCGCGCCCGCAAGTTAGCCAAAGAACTCAAAGTTGATTTAACTACACTCCAAGGCAGTGGCCCCCACGGCCGCATTGTCGCCGAAGATGTAGAAGCATTGTCCAATAAGGGCAAACAACCCGCTACTTCCCCAGTTGCCCCGCCAGCACCTGTACCAACCAGCGCCCCAGTTGCACCCCCAGCACCTCGAACACCAGCACCTGCACCAGTGGTAGCTGCTGTTCCTGGTCAAATCGTGCCTCTAACTACCTTCCAAAATGCCGTAGTGCGGAACATGGTAGCCACCATATCCGTGCCCGTCTTCCGTGTCGGTTATACAATTACCACTGATGGGTTAGACAAACTTTATAAACAAATTAAATCCAAAGGCGTGACAATGACAGCGCTACTGGCGAAAGCTGTAGCGATGACTTTACAAAAACACCCACTTTTAAATGCCAGCTACTCAGACCAGGGTATTGTTTATCATTCTGATATCAACATTTCCGTAGCAGTAGCAATGGATGATGGCGGATTAATTACACCTGTGCTGCAAAATGCAGACGCAGTGGATATTTATTCTCTATCCCGTACTTGGAAGTCTTTGGTAGAACGTGCGAGGGCAAAACAACTACAACCCCAAGAATATAACAGTGGTACTTTTACCCTGTCTAACTTGGGGATGTTTGGCGTAGATAAATTTGATGCGATTTTACCGCCTGGACAAGGTTCAATTTTAGCGATCGGGGCATCCCGTCCGCAAGTGGTAGCAACACCCGACGGTTTATTTGGTGTGCGGCAACAAATGCAAGTCAATATTACTTCTGACCATCGCATTATTTACGGTGCCCATGCTGCGGCGTTCTTGCAAGATTTAGCGAAATTGATTGAGACAAATCCTCAATCTTTGACACTGTAGTTTTGAAAAGACACCAAATTTAAATGTTAGCGCTATCAGCGAGCATTAGTTTGTCATAGAGTAGCGCTAACAATAAACAATACCTAAACTTAAATTTTTTTATGGACAAACTATGTAGAGGTGTGGCGATATCACGTCTCTACATTAGTTTCTCTCCAAACTGATATCACAGTGACATACGACAACACTCTTAAATATCTGGTTGAGCAGTATCCAGAAGATTTTATCCGCTACTTACTTGTATCTGAAGCAACGGATATCCAGATTCTCAAAACAGAATTAAATCAAGAACCAATTCGTGCCGATTCTGTAACTTTTTTGCAAACTGCCAATCAAATACTGCATTTAGAGTTTCAAACCTTACCAGCATCGACTCCACCCTTGCCACTGCGGATGTTGGACTATTGGGTGCGGCTATATCGACAATACAATTGTGATATCGAGCAGGTAGTAATTTTCCTTAAACCTACAACTTCAGAAGCTGTCTTTGTAGATCGATTTACTGCCCGCAATACTACGCACCATTACCGCATCATCCGAATTTGGGAACAAGATCCAGAACCTTTATTGTTATCTCCTGGTTTATTACCTCTGGCAACTTTGGCGCGAACGGATTCTCCTCAAAGCTTACTTCAACAGGTAGCAGTTCAAGTGAGTATGATTGGAGAAGAAGCCACCAAGCAGAGTATATCGGTATGTACCCAACTTCTAGCAGGGTTGGTATTCGAGCCAGAACTAATTCGTCAGTTTTTGAGGAGAGAAGATATGAGAGAATCTGCCATTTATCAAGAAATTCTCCAAGAGGGACTTCAAGAAGGGAGACAACGAGGCATTGAACAAGGCATTGAACAAGGTATTGAACAAGGCATTGAACAAGGTATTGAACAAGGCATTGAACAAGGAAGACAATCAGAACTGAGGCTAGTGATGCGTCTATTAACTCGTCGGCTCGGTTCAATTAATTCTCAATTACAATCTCGGTTGCAAGATTTGTCGCTGGCTCAGTTAGAAGACTTGGGTGAAGTACTACTAGATTTCGCCAGTGAAGATGATTTGATGAATTGGCTGAATAGAGTCGAAGCTTAGAGCTATTCGTTACTTACAAGCTACAACAAAATTCTCCTTTTGCTCAGTCGCACACCAATCTTACTTGCTTCACGCCTTTTGGCCAGTTACAAAAAAAGTCAGATTTTCGTACCAAGATTTTTGCTCTGTCGCCTCTGCTTCAATTTTTTGACGATACTCTGCTTTTAATTCTGCCATTTGCTCTGATGAAACTTGTAACAATGGGTTTTCTCTAGGATGAAACCATCCTCCATTCCATTCTCTAGCTTGATCTAGATTGCGGTAGAAACCTAATTGTTGTGTCTTGGCTTCAATATCTTTAAAACCAGCTTCTACAAGCAGATTATGACACTTTTCGGGAGTGCCTGTCGGCTCATTGATATTTGTCAGAAAAATATCATGTTTGCCACAAATTTCGATTATGAGTGGCGCTCCACATGATTGCTCAGAGCAACAAGAAAAACTCACAACTCCCCCTGGTTTGAGAAAACCATACCATTTACGTAGAGCAGCAAGAATATCTTTAAAATACACTATCGCTGTAGAGCAAAGAATTACATCAAAGCTTTCATCATTGAAATTTATGTACTCAGCATCAGCTTCAATTAGTTCGATATTTTGCAAACCTAATTCTTCAATTTTCTGTTGTGCTTGAGCTAGCATACCTGAAGAAAAATCTACTCCAGTTACTTTTCCTTCAGAACCGATAATTTGTGCAACAGCAATGGCAATGATACCTGTGCCAGTTGCCATATCCAATACTTTTTGTCCCTTTTGCAGTTGAACTAAATCTAGTAGAGGTAGAGCGCGATGAATTGTATAATCGTTATCGTAGCTAGTTCTGCTATCAAAGAAATCAATTACTTTTTTCTTATAGTGCTGTTCGTATTCACTATTTTGCATGACAAATCTATTTACTTAAAATAATCATTTATTCTTCAGCGTATCTTTGCGTTTAAAAATGAAAAAGGTGGGCACTACCCACCTACAAATTTATCCCTTAACACAAAGAACTTGCTTGAGTGTTGCTACAACTTCAACTAAATCTGCTTGATTTGCCATAACTTGCTCAATAGGCTTATAAGCACCAGGAATTTCATCTAATACGCCCTCATCTTTGCGGCATTCTACGCCATTTGTTTGCTCAATTAAATCATCAAGTGTGTAGACATTTTTTGCCTTATTTCTAGACATCAAACGCCCTGCACCGTGGGAACAAGAACAGAAGCTGTGGGCATTACCTTTACCCTTAACGATGAAAGACTTTGCCCCCATCGAACCAGGAATAATCCCATAATCTTCAGTCTGGGCGCGGACTGCACCTTTACGAGTAACGTATACATCCTCATCAAAATGCACTTCTTTTTCGGCGTAATTGTGATGACAATTAACCTGTAATAAAGGTTTAGTTGCTTTCCCACCTGCCAGATGCTTCTCAACTATGTGCTTAAAACGCGCCATCATCACATCGCGGTTGACACGCGCATAGTTTTGTGACCATTGCAAATCGTGCCAGTATGCTTGGAATTCTGGCGTACCAGCGACAAAGTGAGCTAAATCAGGGTCAGGCAATTTATTACCTGCCATTTTTGCTAATTCCCTGGCCGTGTGAATATGACATTGGGCTAGTTTATTGCCGATGTTACGCGAACCAGAATGCAGCATCAGCCAAACTTGATTCTCTGTATCAAGGCACACCTCAATAAAGTGATTTCCTCCACCGAGAGAACCCATCTGTTTCATTGCTTTACTTTGTAGGTCTTGCACCCCGCGATGCAAGTCTTTAAAATCATCCCATTGTTGCCAGTTGATAACAGATTTTTCAACGTCTTTGTTTTCGTTGAATCCAGTAGGGATTGCAGCTTCAATATCCAGGCGGATTTTCTTCAGTTTCCCTTCCAGTTGTTCGGCGGTAAATGATGTTTTGATGGCGCTCATACCACAACCAATATCCACACCAACAGCAGCTGGTATAATCGCCTCTTTGGTTGCAATTACAGAACCAACTAAGGCACCTTTTCCTAAGTGAACATCTGGCATTAATGCCACGTGTTTAAACACAAATGGTAATGATGCCACATTCTTTGCCATCTTAGTTTCTTCTGGGCCTAAAGAGTGATTTGCCCAAGATAAGACGGGTGCTGGTGTGGTAATTTCTAACTTTTCGTAGGGCATAATCTCTTCTATTTTAGATTTTAAATTTTAGTTTTTGGATTGGGCATAGGGCACTGATAATTATCGCTCTGCTTTATAACCCATTACCTAGTTATTTGTAGCAATTTAAATGTTGTATTGTCTTTCATTTGGCTCCTTCAATTTTCGTGAAGCTGAAGAACTACTTTTAGGAGTAATGTCTTTATACTACAAGTGTAACTAAATAAACTACAAATGTCAACCTCTCACTCCAGAGGGAAAGCAGATATTTTCCAAATGTATTAAAATTTGTAAAGAAAATTACCCTGCTTAAATAGCCCCTTAGAGTTCTGACACAATATGGCAGTGCGTCAAGATACAATCTGGGAACGTTTTTTATCCCCTGTAGTGCGTCTTTTGATTGATGAAGATGGATTACAGCGTTACGCTGATAGTATTGACTGGGAGAAAGAGTGCGATCGCTATCGACGAGATGATGTGATAATTCCCCCGTACTACAGCAGTCAAAACTTTCACGGTATTACAGGCGGATATCTCAATTACGGTGCAGCAGTTAGTTACGATCCGATTACGCAATATGTTCTGCCGCCGAATGAAACTATTATCCGTCAGGCTTTAATTGATGCCGTCAAGGTAAAACCACGACGCATACTTGACTTAGGCTGTGGTACAGGTTCCACTACCTTAATGTTAAAGCAAGCTTTCCCCCAAGCGGAAGTTATTGGTTTGGATTTATCACCCTATATGCTTGTAAGGGCAGAAGATAAAGCTAGAAATGCTGGTTTCGATATAGTCTGGCGACATGGAAATGCTGAAAAAACTGGTTTGAGTGATGCAACATTTGACCTAGTAACAGCTTCTTTGCTATTCCACGAAACACCAGATGCGGTGTCCCTAGCAATTTTGCGGGAAAGCTTCCGGTTGCTGGTAACTGGAGGGCAAGTATTAATTCTAGATGGGAATCAGAAGACTCTGCGTCAGTTAGAATGGCTTAATGATGTTTTTGAGGAGCCATATATTCGTGAGTATGCTGCCGGTAGCGTGGACGCGAATATGGGTGCAGCTGGATTTGAAGCTGTGCGATCGCAGGATGTATGGTGGATACATCAGTTAACTAGCGGCGTTAAACCGAGCACAACTGAAAATATCCGTCAATATACTGCCACATCAATAGATAATAATGATTTGGAGGGACTTGGATCTCCAGCGTTTGGCATAATGGCATGAGTTTAAAGGCAGTTCTCTTTGATTTTAATGGTGTCATCATTAACGATGAGCCAATCCACCTGCAACTGATAGATGAGATTCTCATTCAAGAAAATCTCCAACCCCAACGCGTAAATGAGCGTCAAGCTTCTCTAGGACGCAGCGATCGCGCTTGTTTTCAGCAACTACTCGCTAATCGTGGTAGAGTCGCTAACGAAAGCTATTTAACTCAGTTGCTATACCGCAAAGCCCAAGCCTATGTGGTGGAACTAGAGAAAATCGAGAAACTGCCTTTATATCCAGGTGTAGAAGACTTAATATATCAGGTGCGATCGCGTAATCTGAAACTAGGTTTAGTCAGTGGCGCTATTCGCCAAGAAATAGAATTGGTACTCCATCGATCTAAACTGGCTGAACATTTTAAAATTATCGTCGCGGGTGATGACATTACCACCAGTAAACCAGAACCCGATGGTTATCTACTGGCAGTGAAACGTCTAAATAAAGAATATCCAGAATTGAATCTTCAACCACACGAGTGTCTGGCAATTGAAGATACTCCAGCAGGTATCGAAGCGGCGAAGCGATCGCAAATGCAAGTTGTTGGTGTAGCCAATACTTACCCATTCCATATGCTCCAGCGCTGCTGTAACTGGACTGTTGATTATCTCAGTGATTTGGAAGTCGAACGGGTTCAGAAGGTTTATTCTCAAAAACAGCCTCAACCATCGGTAACTGAATGTTAGAATAATCTATGGTGATAATGTTTTGAGTTAATGAGTAATAGTACTCTTGACTTAAAACCGATTAAGGGGAATTAGCTCAGTTGGTAGAGTGCTGCGATCGCACCGCAGAGGTCATCGGTTCGAATCCGTTATTCTCCATTTTTACTTTAAAAGTCTATCAGAAAAATGACATCATTTACTTTAAAAGTGGTGAGAGAATAATAAAAGCAGAAATATAGCTCAAAGAGTTTTGTGGCAAGGCTTTGAGCTTGTTAGACAGCTATCGTAAAACTGGACATTAATTCTTTAAAAGTGACAATAATTATTTAATGTACAACAATGAAATTAAACAATTTGGTGAAAAACACCTGCAATGTCATTTGTATTACAAATAAATATTTTAGGATTGTGAAATAGGTTACAAAAAAAATATTTCATTTAGGCTTTTTAATATTTTAATTAATGCCAGAATCGCTACATTACGAGAATAATTTACTGCTAAATAAGTAACTTTTAAAATTTTAATTATTATTGCTTTGACAATTCATAAAAATTTACTTAAGCTAAAAGATAGGTTAAGCAAATCAACAAACGACAGTGATTTGGTTTAGCTACATCAAAAATTGCTGTTGCAGACTATTGGCATGAGGAAATTAATCGCAACCAAAATTATTTCCTGTAGGCAAGTTTACTAGATTTGTCTACCAAAAGCTAAGACATGATTAAGCGTATTACACCGCGCAGATATTGAACAGATTCTAGTCAATTATGGATAGATACTTGTGGTGATGTTAGCGAGTATCCATCGATTATTGAAGTTTGACCAAAGTGCGGTAGATATGTCCAGGAGAAACAATGCTTGAGTATTTGACATCTTTGAACGACCACAATCTACCCTATCCAGATACGATTCATCCCATCGTTGTCCACTTCGTAATTGCGATGGTATTGTTTTCCTTTTTCTGCGATGTAGTTGGCTATTTTACTGGTAAAACCAGTCTTTTTGAAGTGAGTTGGTGGAATATGTTAGTTGCGACGATCGCCATCTTCGTCGCGATCATTTTTGGTCAGTTTGAAGCAGGTTTAGCACAGCCTTACAGCCTCGCTAAATCAGTGCTGAATTTACATACGCTGATTGGCTGGTCGCTTTCGGGAATCATCACGGCAATTACAGCTTGGCGCTATGTAATTCGTGCCCGCAACCCGCAAAAAATATCAATTTATTATTTGGGAGCCGGGTTAATTTTGACCCTGATAGTTGGCTTGCAGGTATATCTCGGAGATGAACTTGTTTGGGTGTATGGATTGCATACAGTGCCAGTTGTGGAAGCAGTAAAGGATGGTCTGTTGCGATGAATTCAGAATTAATTGATCAATTGAGCGGCTCTTTAGGTGCAAACGGATTACCTTACACAATTCCCATTCATCCCAACTTAGTCCATCTGACAATAGGTTTGTTCATCATTGGAATGACCTTTGATATTGTCGGTGTTCTGTTCCCCTTTGAAAAATGGGTCTTCAAATTTTTAGCAATTACTGTGGAACGTGACAACTTATTTGATGTTGGCTGGTACAACATGCTAGCTGCCAGCATCATCACATTTTTCACAGTGGCAGCAGGCTTTTACGAAATGCTGTTGGCAACACCACCAGCTGATATGAAAAGTGCCTGGGGATTGCAGGCAATGGAAACTATGCTTTGGCATGGTGTGGGTGGTGTGTTCTTATTAGCGCTGATTGTTGTCCTGACCATCTGGAGAGGATGGCAGCGCTTCGTTTGGGCCAAACAAGAATATAAACAGACAGATAGAGAAGTGCAATGGATCTATCTGTTGGCAGGCATAGCAATCATGTTCATTCTGTACGTCCACGGGACACTAGGGGCGCAAATGGCTGCCGAGTTTGGCGTACACAATACAGCAGATAATTTGCTGCGATCGCACCAAGACCTCAATACAACACTCAAGTAAGTATTAGTCATTTGACTAATGACCAATGACCAATGACTAATGACTAATGACCATGAAAATCCAGAAGATTTTAAATATTTTGACGCTGCTTACAGGCGCGATCGCAGTGACTATTACCAGTCTCTGGATCGGGAAGCAGGCTTACTCCTGGCTTCCTCCCCAAGCAGCAGCCGAATCCCTACTAATTGATGATTTGATTAGCTTCTTAGTAACCCTTGGTGCCTTCATCTTCTTGGGAGTAACAAGTACTCTGATGTATTCTGTGATCTTCCATCGGGCAGTCAAAGATGACTTCACTGACGGCCCCCCAATTGAAGGTAATATCACCTTAGAAGTTGTCTGGACAGCAATTCCAATTCTGTTAGTGTTGTGGATTGCGGGTTACAGCTACCAAGTTTACGAACAAATGGGGATTCAAGGCCCATCGGAAATAGTTCACCTGCATAATCCGTTGGGAATGGAATCGGCTTATGCAGAACCAAAAGATGCCCCAGCCAACGGTTTAGCAGAACCTGTAGAAAAAATCGACGTACTAGCTAAACAGTGGGCGTGGGTTTTTCATTATCCCGAAAGAGATATTACCAGTACCGAATTGCATTTACCTAGCGATCGCAGAATACGTTTAGCCCTGAAATCACAGGATGTTTTGCACGGCTTCTATATACCTGCATTTCGCCTCAAGCAGGATATTATTCCCAACCATGCGATCGACTTTGAATTTACTCCCATCCGCCCCGGACAATATCGATTGACCGATTCTCAATATAGCGGTACATACTTTGCGACGATGCAGGCGAATGTGGTTGTCGAATCTCCTGAAGATTATCAGCAATGGCTCGCCCAAGCTGCAACCCAAAAGCCATCCGTAGCAAATAATCAGGCAGCTTCTGAGTATGCCCAAACATCCAATCAATCAGTCCAAACTGGTTGGGTTACAGTTCCACCTGCTGCACCTCCTCTAGTCAATTCACCTGGTTGAAAGGAAAGTAATCATGACTAATGTTCCTATTGAAGGTATCCTTCTCCCTGATGAGAAGCATAACCACGAATCTCCAAGTAATTGGAAAGAATACTTCAGCTTTAGTACTGACCACAAGGTAATTGGTATTCAGTATCTCGTTACCTCATTTTTCTTCTTTCTCGTCGGCGGTATCTTTGCGATGGTGATGCGGGGAGAACTGATGACACCCGAATCAGATTTAGTCGATCGCACCGTCTACAACGGTATGTTCACCATGCACGGCACTGTGATGCTGTTTTTGTGGACATTTCCCTCACTCGTTGGTTTTGCCAACTATTTAGTACCCCTGATGATTGGGGCGCGAGATATGGCATTTCCTCGCCTCAACGCCGTCGCCTTTTGGATGGTGCCAGTAGTCGGAATTATCATGATGGGTAGTTTCTTTGTCCGTGGTGGTCCAGCCCAAGCCGGTTGGTGGTCTTACCCGCCAGTAAGTCTCCAGAATCCCACAGGTAACTTGATTAATGGTCAAGTTCTCTGGCTCTTAGCGGTGGCAATATCCGGCGTATCCTCAATTATGGGGGCAGTGAACTTTGTCACCACAATCGTGAAAATGCGGGCCCCAGGAATGGGCTTCTTCAAAATGCCCTTGTTTGTCTGGGCAGTATTTAGTGCCCAAATCATCCAACTATTTGGACTACCTGCATTAACAGCTGGTGCAGTGATGCTGCTACTTGACCTCACTGCTGGCACCGCCTTTTTCGACCCTGCTAGGGGTGGGAATCCAGTTATGTTCCAGCATTACTTCTGGTTCTACTCCCACCCCGCTGTTTATGTGATTATTTTGCCTATCTTCGGCATTTTCTCAGAAATCTTCCCAGTTTATTCACGTAAACCTCTATTTGGTTACAAAGTAGTTGCCGTTTCATCAATGTTGATTGCCGTAGTCAGCGGTATCGTTTGGGTACACCACATGTACGTCAGTGGTACACCAGGCTGGATGCGGTTGATTTTCATGTTGACGACGATGTTTGTATCTGTCCCCACAGGAATTAAAGTATTTGCTTGGGTAGCAACTATTTGGGGCGGTAAACTGCGGCTAAATACCCCAATGCTGTTTGCCTTGGGTGCATTAGTCATGTTTGTGTTCGCCGGAATCACAGGCATCATGCTTTCCTCAGTGCCGGTCGATGTCCACGTTAACAATACCTATTTTGTGGTGGGACACTTCCACTACGTCCTCTACGGCACCGTGACAATGGGCTTGTACGCTGCCATCTACCACTGGTTCCCCAAAATGACTGGGCGGATGTACTCCGAAAGCTGGGGTAAAATCCACTTCTGGTTAGCCTTCATTGGCACCAACCTCAACTTTTTGCCCATGCACCCATTAGGATTGCAAGGGATGTTACGCCGAGTTGCTTCCTACGCCCCAGAGTATACATTCTGGAATATCATCGCTAGCTTGGGCGGATTTCTCTTAGGAATGTCTACCTTACCCTTCATTTTCAACATGGTGATTTCTTGGATGCAAGGCGAGAAAGCACCAGCTAATCCTTGGCGTGCAATCGGACTAGAGTGGTTAGTTTCTTCACCCCCCCCAGTAGAAAACTTTGAAGAAATCCCCATCATCATCTCCGAACCCTACGGCTACGGCAAATCAGAACCCTTAACATCCAACCTCCCAGAATAAACGCAAACTATCGGGAAGACGCAAAAACCCTCCGCGTCCCTCTGCGCTTCCCTCCGCGTTCCTTTGCGTTTCAAATTCCCCTCAAACTAACAGCAAAATGGACAGTTATATCAATCCAGATGAATTGCACCACACAAGCGCAGAACATACCCATGACGAAGAAGGCAACAAGATGTTTGGCTTCATTGTCTTCCTACTGTCTGAAAGCGTCATTTTCTTAAGTTTTTTCGCCGGATATGCCATCTACAAAACAACAACCCCTAACTGGCTACCAGCTGGTGTTTCCGGGCTAGAAGTAAAAGAACCGACAATCAACACAGTAATTCTTGTCGCCAGTAGCTTTGTAATTTACTTAGCAGAACGCGCCCTGCAACGCCATGACTTAGTAAAATTTCGCCTGTATCTCTTGACAACAATGGCGATGGGTACTTACTTTTTGGTTGGGCAAGCGATTGAATGGAACGGCCTAGATTTTGGCTTCACCACAGGAGTATTTGGCGGGACGTTTTACCTGCTAACAGGTTTCCACGGTTTGCACGTTTTCACCGGCATTCTGTTGCAGTCGATTATTTTGGTACGTTCTTTCATCCCTGGCAACTACGATACAGGTCACTTCGGCGTGAACGCGACTTCGTTGTTCTGGCACTTCGTCGATGTTATCTGGATTATTTTGTTTATCCTCATCTACGTTTGGCAGTAAATAAGTAGAGGGAGTAATTACTCCCTCTACTTATTTCTCTTTAGACTAATTCAATTAATGATTTCAACACATCCTTGGGTAAAGACGCGATTCATCGCGTCTCTACAAATGGTATATTTGTCGCATTCTTTTTTCAAATTGGTATTATACTAAATAACTCGTATTTGGCACGATCGCAAAAAAGGCATACTCATACCAAGCAGTCCAAATAAAACTGCGAATCCATCGCTGGCGCTTTTCGGGACTCAATTCATATTCAAACGCGCCACTAGATACATCAATGGAAGATAGGTGAGAGTTACAACCGCAGCCGTGTTGATAAGTAAAACCGTATTTAGAAGCAATACTTTGCACCTTCATCTGAATCGCAAACACTTTACCTGCATGGAGTATGGCATCCCAAGCCCGTTTGTGTTCGATATCGCGCTGATCAAATCGTAAGGCGCGTTCTTCAAAAACATGATCGCGGTAAATTGGTGCTAGATGCACATGATAGAAGCTGGCAGGTAGTTCATAACCAAACTCGTTGAATAAATCTATGCCAATGCGAGCCACTTTTACCTCATCAGCATACTCTGTCCCCTTTGACTCCACATCACGGAGAATTTCTGCAAAGTTTGGATAGCTGTGTTTGAGAAAGTCTTGCCCAAAAAACTCTAGGGTCTCCCATGCTAGTTGCCCAAATAGCTGAGAAAATGAGGGTATCAAGTGAGCTAGTTGGGGGCGATCGCTAAACAAGTCAACATCACCATGCTCTAATTTATATAAGAACAACTGTGCCATCTCCAGATAGCTTTGGGGATGAGAAAGTCCGACACTCGTGGTTCCTCTAGCAATGTCTTGCCATGTAGAAGGTAGTTGAGAAACGTGAACCGCATTTTCTCCAGCAATGACTGCAACAGGAGGACATTCGAGAAGCTGCATCGACAATCTCCTTTAAGGCTTTAATGTATAATTTACCTTAAGCGATGCCTAGCAACAAGCCGCTGACGCTCCTTCTCTGCGAGACGCTACGCGAACGTCGCTACCGCTTCGCTAATGCGTCTACGCTGTATCTATCTTCTGAACACAATTAAAAATGTTTGACAGACTGTCTTTTGACAGCAATGTCTACGACGGGCTACGCCTACACAACTTTATTCATAATATTTTTACTGAAAAATACTTAGTGCTAATTTGAATACAATTTTAGTTAGATTCTCTCTATTTTTACGGTTAAATCTAACTAAATCAGATTCATCTAGTGGTTCAAATGATCTGGATTTTAAACACCAGCTATTTTCTTATATAGTTTTTCACCTTTGACTATCTCTTCATAGTGCTGTTCATAAGGGGTAAACCTGATGGATTCTTGTTTTCCTAATCCCAAGATGCCAAAGGTGCAGAGACTATTATAAAACAGTTCGTGTACCCGCTTTTGAAGTACCTGATTGAAATATATCAGGACATTACGACAAAGGATGACATTAAACTCATTAAAAGAGCTATCAGTTGCTAAATTATGCTGGGCGAAAACAACATTTTCTCTTAGAGATGCTCGAAAAATAGCATTATCATAAGCTGCTGTATAATATTCTGAAAATGACTTCTTACCGCCTGCTTTCAGGTAAAGCTGAGTATATTCTTGCATCAGTTTCAGGGAAAAAATACCACTTTTGGCACTTTGTAATACTTTCTCATTAGTATCAGTGGCATATATGCGGCAACGGTGGTAAAGCCCTTCTTCTTGTAGTAAAATTGCCATTGAGTAGACTTCTTCACCAGTCGAGCATCCAGCGTGCCAGATGCGAATAAACGGATAAGTTTGCAAGAAGGGGATAACTTGATTTCTGAAGGTGTTATAAAAGCTGGGATCACGAAACATTGATGTTACGTTCACCGTCAGAGCAAGCAAAAATCTTTCCAAATAAGCACGGTTGTGGAGTAACTGTTCTTGCAATGCAGAAACATTTGCGAACCCCTCTAATTGCATGAAGCTTTGAATGCGGCGCTTGAGTGAGGAAAGAGCATAATTGCGAAAGTCATAACCATAGTATTGATATACACCTTCTAACAGCAGATGTATTTCTATATCCTCCAAGGTAGGCTTGGGCAAAGTCATAGTACGAATTAGCATATATGTTGAGCCAGTTAATTAAATATGCTGGCAATACAACGAGTTAAACTGCTTGGAGTTAGCCAAACAAATATTTCCCAAAATACCTGATGGAAAAAAATTATTCCCACTTTAGGCTGTCAGGGTTTTTAGAACCCAAATGCATCTTACGCCGAAATGAGCTTACTGGATCTATTAGATTGAATAATGTTGCTACTTATGGGTTTCAGTTTAACCTAGCGGCTGTTACTCCTAAAACAGCGATCGCTATTATTGAAATCCCAGCGAGCAATCTTACCTGATAGCGCAGATTTTTAACCTCTTGGCTCAGATTTTCTCTCTGTGGTATCGAGTATGGTTGAAGTTCTGAAACTTCAATAGGTACTTCTTGGGGTATATTTTGGATACTTCCAAAAGTCACCTGCGTATGCAGCCAATTAGTAATCAGTTGAGGACAGTTTTTCTTAAACCAATTTAAAGCCAAAGTTCTAAAAACTGGTTTGGACATTCGCGCAATTAATTTCATCACCCTGTTTACGGGTTTTAGGCGAAGCTTTTGGTTGATCAGATTGACTGAGCCAACATCATAGAGACAATCCATAATTAGTTTCACAGTGGCTTCTTCACTGTTAATCAAGTTTTGCAGTAAAAGCAGAACATCGTGCATACGCTCTGCTTCAATAACCTTTTCTGCCAAGGTTTCTGGAGAATTTACTGAAGGACTTACGGTTGTATTTAAGGCGTTTTGTCTTACTATCGTCATATTGGTAACATAGCAGCCATAATAATATAAGTACACCTATCTACCGAGAGAAAGATTTTTTATCTAGAGAAATAATCTAAAAGCCAAAATTTGTTCGTGAGACACATGATTATATCGTGTCTGTAAAAAAGCCATTTGTCTAGTTCTTATGAAACTTTTATCTACTTTTGGGTAAATAAAATTTTTTATTGAGATACTAATACCTCAATTTGTACAACGATCCGTTCAATTCCTCAATGATTACAGTGCTTCTAGTCTGCGGGACGGCATCTACAAGCGTCCGATAATACCAAAGAGTTACTTATTTTCCCCCTGAAAATTCAGGAGCAAAGCCAGAGACGCTCCGTTTCCGGTTAGGAGAACTCCACCAAATAAAGCGTTTGTGCCAATTTGATAACAGACTACTCCAGACGCAGAGGTCGCCAAGGATCAAAGGAGTACAGAGCTAAAATTGAAATATCTATCAAGCTTGCTATGGCATTATCATGACCAGCGAAAAAATAACGGTGCAGTCTTTGTATACTGTCACTGATGAAGAATTAATGCTGATGAGTTCGCAAAATCCAGAACTGCGGTTTGAACGCAATGCTAATGGAACTTTAGAAACTATGCCTCCAACTGGTGGAATTTCTGGTAATCGAGAAATAAAAGCAGGAGCCTATCTGTTCAATTGGGTAGAAAGTCAGGAGCTTGGTGAAGTTTTTGGGCCGAGTACTGGTTTTAAATTAGCAAATATGGCAGTGCGATCACCTGATGCTGCTTTTGTGGCTAAAGGACGCTTACCAGAAGGTTGGGATCAACAAGAGGACAAATTTATTAACTTAGCACCAGATTTTGTAATTGAAATTCGTTCTAAAAATGACAGCTTGACAAAACTCAAAGCCAAAATGGAAGAATATATTAGCAATGGTGTTCAGTTAGGATGGTTAATTGATAGTAAAAATCAGCAAGCTCTAGTTTATCGACGAGATGGTTCAATTACTCAATATCTAGCTACGGCAATATTAAGCGGTGAAGATGTTGTGCCTGGGTTTATATTGCCTTT
This sequence comes from Nostoc sp. NZL, assembly GCF_015714705.1. Taxonomy (NCBI): domain Bacteria; kingdom Bacillati; phylum Cyanobacteriota; class Cyanophyceae; order Nostocales; family Nostocaceae; genus Nostoc; species Nostoc sp. NZL. The sequence goes on from NZ_WBKL01000119.1 coordinate 78,110, forward strand.
GAAAAAATTATTGTAAAAGCGCTACCTCCGGCTGGCTACACCTAAGCACTGTATCCAAAATTAATATGATAATGTGTCAATCCAAAATTCGATTCTAAAGTAGGTTGCGAAATTTTTTATTAATTTTTTATTAAATAGATTTAAGCGGAAATCTATGAAAAATAATATCACTAGTAATTTTTTTATATTTAAATCTTTCTTTTGAGTGAAATCTGACTAAAAACTTCTGTGCATCTACGGCTTAAAAATTCTGGATAGAAAAGCAAAATTTTCTATTCATTATAAATAATGTAATTATACTTTTGGATAGACAATATTTAAGCCTATACTCCATCGCTAGATAGATAAAAAGCTGACGCTAATTTATTAAATTAGCTCAAGGATATGCTATTAAAAGTAGGAGTTAATATAATAATGCCAGACAATCCTGGTTTAGGAGAGCAAGCCCTGAATAAAGCGGCAGAAATAGGATTATCTAGCCAATTAGATGAAGTAGAAAATTTAGATGTAGACATCAAAACAGACCCGCTTAAACTTGTTCAAGGGCAGGTAGATGCAGTCACAATTGAAGGCGAAGGTTTGGTGATGCAGAAAGACCTCCGGATGGAGGAGCTGCAAATGCAAATGACTAGTGTTGCCATTAATCCTTTGAATGTGGCTTTTGGCAAAATTGAACTCACTAAACCTACTGAAGCTAATGCACGGGTTGTATTAACTGAAGGTGATATCAATCGCGCCTTCAACTCTGAATATGTGCGATCGCAACTGCAAAGTCAAAAAATCCACGTTAACGGTGAACTGAGGACTATTGAACCTCAACATGTAGATTTTCGACTACCTGGTGATGGGAAAGTGGCATTAAATGCCAGCATAAAATTATTAGAAACAGGTGAAAATCAGCAAGTTGCTTTTGCCGCAGTACCCAGGATCAGCGGTAATGGGAAAACTGTTACTCTGGAAAATGTCGAGTATGGCGAAAGTGAGGAAATGTCGCCAGAGTTGACAAAAGCTTTGATAGATCAAACTAGCGAAATTTTAAATTTGAGTAACTTTGATTTAGAAGGAATGAGTCTGCAAGTTAACCAACTAAAAGTAGAAGTAGGCAAACTAACCCTACAAGCTGAAGCTTATGTTGAAAAAATTCCTTCAGCTTAAGAATATAGGACACTAATTAATTCAGGATACTAATAATGGAAACTACAGACACAACGCAAACAAGTTCAACACCTTTTCCAAATATTCCACCAGTTATTGAAAGTAACGACAGTGAGTATCGGGATACGGGCGTACCTAGTACAGTTGCGATCGCAGGACATCCTCTACATCCCCTGAGTGTAATCTTTCCCATCGCCTTTTTAGCCGCCGCCTTGGGAAGTGATATCGGCTACTGGTTAACTCGTGATTTCTTTTGGGCTAGGGCTTCGCTATGGTTAATCGGACTCGGATTAGCTGGAGGCTTACTCGCTGCTGCGATCGGTCTGAGCGACTTTTTGAAAATTGAACGAGTTCGCAAGCGCACCGCCGGTTGGGCGCATTTGATACTTAACGTTTCTATCCTGGTTTTATCACTCGTCAACTTTCTCCTGCGTTGGGGCGACGCTGAATCCCGAATAGTACCTTGGGGACTGTTAATCTCGCTGGTTGTTGGTACACTGACTAGCATTTCCGGCTGGTTCGGTGCCGAACTCTCCTATCGCCACAAAATCGGTGTAGTGGGCGCTGGTAGCAGAAGATATCCATAACTAAATAATTCGTAATTCGTAATTCGTAATTAACATTCAATATTACGAATTATTTAGAAACGACTATGCAGAGGCTAAAATTTTGCTTAGTCTTTAAGCCTGATAAAATGCGCCGAAACCGTAATCAAACAATATTTATTATTCTTTCTGTGCTCATCGTTGTACCGATGGGCCTTTTCTTTAAGTATTACACTGGGCTTGCCCATCAGTGGTTTAATGACTACGGAGGAGATATACTTTACGAAATATTTTGGTGTCTGTTTGGATTTTGGTTTTTCAGAAGTCGGGCGGCGATCATCCAAATTCCTATATTGGTTTTTATTATCACTTGTATACTAGAATTCTTGCAACTTTGGCATCCGCCACTATTAGAGGAGATTCGCACCACCTTGATAGGTAAATTGTTACTTGGTACTACCTTTGTTTGGTGGGATTTTCCTCATTATGCATTGGGTTGTGTTTTAGGTTGGTTGTGGCTGCGACAATTACATAAAATAGGTTATGCAAAAAAAAGTCAAGGTTAAACCTAATTCAAAACAGCAAAAAATTGAAGAACAACCTGATGGCAGTTTGACTGTGTATTTAAAATCGCCCCCAGTAGATGGTAAGGCTAATGAAGAATTAATTAAACTTCTAGCAAAGAAATTTGATGTAGCTAAATCTGATATCAGAATTAAGTCAGGTTTGTCCTCTCGGCAAAAGCTGATAGAAATTGATACAGATATCTAGTTGCTGCTTAGTAATATCTTCTGGGAAGACTCTGCCTCCTGCTGAATGTGAGGGGATGTCCCACCCAATACATCCTCTAACAGAGCCAAGAAATGAGAGACACAAACTCGCAAAATCGACTTTTTACGCTTGTGTAATACTGATATAGCTTGGTTGAGCTTTGACTCTTTCTATCCAAGCTTGGATAGCAGGAAATTGTGTTAAATCGAACCCACCTTCGTGCGCTATATGAGTGTAAGCGAACAAGGCGATATCAGCAATTGTGTAACGCTCTCCTACAAAAAAAGTGTGAGAAGTTAAGTGTTTTTCCATCAGGCTAAGTGCTGCATAAGCTGGTTCACGTTTTTGCTTTATAGCTTCACTATATTCTTCAGTTTTACCTAAAATAGAAATCCAAAATCTGGATGTAGCAATAAAAGGTTCATGGCTATACTGTTCAAAACATAACCATTGCAGCACTTGCGCTCGTAAAAAGCGGTCATAGGGTAAAAATTCTGTACCTTCACTCAGATATACCAATATGGCATTTGATTCTGCCAAGTATTTCCCTGGCTCGATTTCCAGAGTAGGTATCTTTCCGTTGGGATTCTTACTTAAAAATTCTGGTGTGCGAGTCTCGCCTTTCAAAATGTTAAGCTCTACCCTCTCAAAAGGCATACCTAGTTGTGTCAATAAAAGACGTATCTTATAACCATTACCAGAAGGTAAAAAATCGTACAAACGCAGTAGTTCCATGCTAAAATGCAGTTATGAATATGTTGAACAGTAGAGGTTCAAAATACAATATCTTACCAAAATATTTTCCTAAAACCGGATAATTTTTTTTAATATTGAGCTTCTGAGTACTATAGAAAATTATCTGAAAAAATAAAAAAATATTATTGCTTTCTAGATTGAGATGTTTAGTTTTGTCAGTGGTTGAGACTAAAAGTATGTGTGGAAGATTTACTCTAAACCAGTCAGCAGAAGCTTTAGCTCAAGTTTTCCATGTCGAGCCAGTTGTGGATTTAGCAGCCGGATATAACATCGCACCTACGCAAATGGTGGCAACAGTATTGCAAAATCCCGAAAGCGAAAAGCGTGAATTTAAGCAGTTGCATTGGGGATTAATTCCGTCATGGGCAAAAGATTCAGGAATGGGGGCAAAGCTGATTAACGCTAGGGCAGAAACTGTTGCCGAAAAACCCGCTTTTCGTTCGGCTTTTAAGCATCGACGCTGTTTAGTGCTAGCTGATGGCTTTTATGAGTGGCAACGACAACAAGGCAAAAAGCAGCCATTTTATTTTCGCCTTCAAGATGGGCAACCCTTCGGCTTCGCAGGTTTGTGGGAGAAATGGCGTTCGCCTGCTAACGAAGAAATAATCTCTTGTACAATTTTGACAACGGCAGCTAACGAATTACTCCAACCTATCCACGAACGGATGCCAGTGATTCTAGAGCCACAAGATTACGATTTATGGCTAGATTCCCAAGTGCAAACGCTCCAAACCCTACAGCAGCTATTGCGTCCCTATCCAGCGCCAGCAATGACTGCGTATCCAGTTAGCACCTTGGTAAACAACTCTCGGCATAATAGTCCAGAGTGCATCATCCCACTCAGTGAGAAGAATGCCCCCACAAATCAGTTAAATTAGCTATTGAGTGGACTGGGGATTAGATGATGAGGGAAGAGTTTTTCCAATACCTAATACCCAGTCCTCATTGCCCCTTATTCCCAGAGGGGCCTCAAGTTCCCCAATCCCCAGACACAACTATGCCAAGAACACAAAAGAACGATAATTTTGTTGACAAATCCTTTACAGTGATGGCGGATATTATTCTGAAGATCCTGCCAACCAACAAAAAAGCTAAAGAAGCGTTTGTTTATTATCGAGATGGCATGTCAGCCCAAGCAGAAGGGGAATATGCTGAAGCATTGGAATATTATGAAGAAGCTCTAACACTAGAAGAAGATACCAACGATCGCGGCTATATTCTCTACAATATGGGGCTAATCTATGCCAGCAATGGCGACCACAACAAAGCTTTAGAACTGTATCACCAAGCAGTTGAGTTAAACCCACGTATGCCTCAAGCCTTGAACAACATCGCTGTGATTTATCACTACCAAGGCGAAAAGGAGAAAGAAGCTGGAGATAACGAGGCTGGCGAAGCACTCTTTGACCAAGCAGCAGACTATTGGATTCGAGCTATTCGCATGGCTCCCAATAACTACATCGAAGCCCAAAACTGGTTGAAAACCACCGGGCGATCGCAAATTGACGTATTCTTCTAAAAGTGATGAGTTAGGAACTATGAATCATTCACTCCTAACTCCTCACTCCTGTACAGATGCGATTAATCGCGTCTCTCCCTAACTCCTAACTAAAAAATATGATTGACCAAGAACAAGTTCATAAAGTAGCTAATCTTGCTCGTTTAGAGTTGACTCCAGAAGAAGAGGAACAATTCACTACCCAGTTAGGAAGTATTCTGGATTATATTCAACAGTTGGATGAGCTTGATGTTAGTGATGTGCCTCCAACAACACGAGCGATTGATGTCAGCAACATCACACGAGAGGATGAATTGCAACCTTATCCTGACCGGGAAAGCATCCTCAACAGTGCACCTGAACAGGAAGGCGAATTTTTCAAAGTTCCAAAAATCCTCAACAGCAATGAATAAATAACAAGACTGAAGAGCCGAGAAAATCATTGCAACAAAATTCAAGATTAGGTCGAAAATCCCCATGAGTAAAGTATTCGTATATGCCGAGTATCAAGTATCTATTCCTTTCAGTCAGATAGATTGGGTTCCAATCAATGTAGAAATGAAAAAATTTCCAGGATTGAGGTCTAAAACTTGGTTAAGTGGTGTAAACACTAATACTGTTGGTGGTTTTTATGAATTTGATTCTGTAGAGAATGCACAAAATTATATTGATGGCTTATTGATTCCATTTACAAAACAGGTAAATGGAAATCTTACTGTTAAGCTTTTCGATGGTCATGCAACTAAAGAAGCCAGTATAGGCATGAGTTCTCCTTTCTATGCGGCAGATTCTCAATAATTCTCCATTGCATGAATTCATCATGCCTCTATTTGGTGGTGTTGAAGAATAATTCAGAATCCAGGAATCAGCAATCTTGATGTTCACAGACTCCTTGGCTCTGCTCTATCAGTTTTGGATTCAGACCCGCCACTATGAAATTTGACTATCAAATCCTATGATTTGATGGGAGTGCAAAAACGCCCTTTATTCAGATACTCTTTACAAGGCGTTGCGCTATCCTTTTTCGTTCAGAATACCCAACTAAATTTTGTTTTAATAAAAATCCAGATAAATTTGATTACAAAGATAAGTTACACATACAGAAACATGAATGGGAAAATGAGTATAAGTTAATTCTTTTTTGGCTGTCGGCAAAAATTTAAAAACGTTGATTTTGCTAAAAACAACCTTAATAAAGTATAAATGCCCAAAGCCACTATATACCAGTAGAATTTAATTAGTTTATTTGTCCATACAGTTGAGCCAGTCCAATAACCCTAATACTATTGGTTTCTGGGCCGATGCTCGATTCAGTCCCAAAGTTCCGAAATTTGGGCATCCATAGCTTGAAAACAACTAGCAATGCTGCGGAGTTCTTCTTTTAAGAGAAGTTACGAAATTTCGGTTTCACCTTCGGCTAGAGCGCTCAACATTAGACGATGGTGAAGATCCCCAACCACCTAGATATGACCCCGTAAAGACAGGCAAAAGGGGGCCGTTAAATAATTAACTTGTGAGAAAGGTCTTCGTGAGTTTCTACGGTTATAACAGAAGGCGACATTAGGATACACTGGCTTTTGAATACACCTGAAGTTCGGCAGCAACAAACAAAGTCGCTGCTAGTGACTTCTGGCCTAGTATCCTATCGCTTTTTGCTGTATGAAACTTACTCAAATCTACGGCAAGTCTCCCTCAAGAAGGTTTCTTAACATCTAAAAAGACTCCCACTGTTTTGAGGCTATAGCCTTAGAATATTTACAAGCTTTACTTACGAATTAGCTCTCTCTAGAGAAAGTACCGTTTTGGCTGTCTAAGCTGATATTCTACCTATTTCTATTGGTTGGTATCTGTGTAGCTTAACAAATCAGCGGATTCATTAATATTAAGCCTGTTTTACTATTTAGTTTCTTACTCTGACCTATTAGACAGCTAGAGTGTTCATTTCACTTTGTTCAATAGCTTTTAGCCCTTATCGCTCCCATGCTGACCCATCACCGCAAGCCCGTGTGCTTATCACTTATTTCCACTGACCTACCAATCTGGTCTGTTGTCGAAACTGCCGCGACATTGTATCAAAAAGATACAGATAGGTTTCATTTACTATTGACCGCACCGCCCCTAATTAGCTGCGAAGTAGAGAGTGTAGTAAGTCCAGAAGAAACACTTCCTCAAAGCAAGAGCAAAGCTTACGCCCCCAACAGTCCCAGAATTTTGTGGCTGGAGATTTCCCCTTACCGGGTCATCATGACTATGCAAGGTAACGCTCAAGTTAGTTACCGTCACTTTTGGGAACAAGGCGTTTATGGCATTAGTCGCTATTGGTTGCCAACTGAGTCGTTGCAACCTAACGATCCTATTCGTTTACGAAATTTTACTAGTAGCCTAACTCTCAACGGACATCCCTTGCCAGAACATTTGCGTCTGGAATATGAATTGTGGGCAGAAAAAGTGCAATTAGGATGTTACATACTGAATTTGGAAATTAAACATTGATAGGCATGGGGAATGGGGAATAGGGAAAAGTTTTTCCACTGTCAATAACTAATGCCTAATCCCCAATGCTCAATCCCTTTTAACCAAAATAACTGGGTTGGTTTCCAGGTTTCCATTTAATATTGCAACCAACACTCGGCTTTTGCTCACTCGTAACAGGTTTACCCGCCAGCACTGCTTCAATGGCTGCACGTAAATCTGCGCCAGTCACAGGTTTACCATTACTGGGGCGGCTATCATCTAATTGTCCCCGATAAACAAGTTGCCGTTGGTCATCAAATACAAAAAAGTCTGGTGTGCAAGCTGCTGTGTAAGCCTTCGCCGTTTCTTGGCTCTCATCGTAGCATAAGGTAAAATTAAACCCTTGTTCTGTTGCAAATGCTTGTAACGACTCTGGCGCATCATCTGGGTAATTTTTTGCATCGTTAGCACTAATGGCAACGATCGCTAAATCACTTGTAAAATAATCTTTTCCTAACTGCACTAATTCTTGTTGAATGTGCTTTACAAATGGGCAATGCCGACAAATAAACATTACCAACAGTGCTTTTTTATCTGCAAAGGTAGAAAGTGAAGTCGCCTTTCCAGATACTACTTCCGGTAGATTAAAATCTGGCGCTTTTGTGCCTAGTGGCAACATAGTTGAAGCAGTTAAAGCCATATTTCACCCAATATTTTTACGCTGATAACTGCTTTGGCTATCAGTATATTTTCACTCTAGCACTAAGTTTTACATAAATTAAGAGACGGTAAATTTACCGTCTCTTATATTTGTTGAGAATTAAGTTATAAAAATTAGTTTTTACAGATTTGCCAAAACACCAACGATGCCATGTCCTGTAAATACTTCTAATGCTATCAGAGAGACAAAGCCAATCATTGCTAAACGACCGTTGAGCATTTCTGCATAAGGAGTGAAGCCAGTGCGATCGCCTTGCTCATCTATGTAAACTTTTGGCTCGATCGCAAAGTTGTTCAGTTTGCCTTGGTCGTCAATTATAGCAGTGCTTGTACGCATGGATTTTTCCCTGTCTTCTCTTTATGTAAACAACTGTAACAAAGTTATTAATATTTGTAAAGTATTTTAATCTAATCAAGTAGAAGTCCAAGCCAGAGAAGAGATATGATGATGAATCGAGTTTAAAGCCATGTCTAACAAATAGGCTCCGCTCCTTCTGCGTAAGCAATCTTAGTCACCAATCCATTCCCTAACAGCTAATGCATCGATTTCGAGTAGAGGTTATTGCCAAAACACCAAACCCGCAGCAGGTAATTTATGCCGCGATGCACCAAGACTATACCGATGGGTTCGTGTTTGATGAGCGCGACTCCTGGCCCTCGGAGTCACAAAGCGGCGAAGTTATTGTTAAGCGACTTTTAGCGGGTGAGAGGGGACACTATGGGCCTCTAGAGCATCCCCAGATTGTTTTCAACTGTGGCTACTTTCCCCACAGTGTCATGCAGCAGGCTCGTACTCATCGTGTAGGCGTATCATTTGATGTTCAGTCTTTTAGGTACACAGGCAATCAATTTATTGATGTATTAGAAGGTAAAAAAGACATAGAAGATGTTTTTTACTTACGTCCCGTTGGTTATTACACTGATAGACAAGGCAAAAAGTACCATTATTCACCAGAGCAGCGAGCAGCAGACTTGGAGTGGTGTTTAGAAGCAGCTAAACGATATAAAGCTGATTTTGAGGGTGGAATGTCTGAAGAACATGCAAGAGGTAAAGTACCTTTTGATTATCGCCAGCATTTTGTAGTTAGCTTCAATTTAAGGTCTTTCTTACATTTTTGTGACCTGAGAAATAAAAAAGATGCTCAACTTGAAATTCAAAAGTTGTGTGAAATGATGTGGCCTCATTTTGAAGATTGGGCACCTGCGATCGCACAATGGTATGAAAAGCAGCGTCTAGGTAAAGCGAGATTAGCACCATAATCATATCTTGGGGCAATTAATTCATACTGAATTCTTCTTATAAAAAATTTGTAAAATGCTTTCATGCGTCGAGACTCAATATTTTACAAACTGTTTCAGCAGTCTCCCACTTTGCTGTTTGAACTACTGGCAAATCCTCCAAATAATGCAGATAGTTATCGTTTTGATTCAGTCGCCGTTAAAGAACCGAAATTTGAAATTGACGGAGTATTTCTACCACCTGAAAGCGATGGTGCTGGAGTTGTATATTTTTGCGAGGTACAGTTCCAGAAAGATGAACAACTTTATGAGAGAGTATGGGCTGAATCTTCGTTATATTTCTACCGCAACCGTGCTAGATTTAGCGACTGGCAAGCAGTGATAATTTACCCGTCGCGCAGTATCGAACAAAGCGATATTCATCCTCATCGTTCATTGCTGAACGGCGGACAACTACACCGGGTGTATTTAGATGAATTAGGGGATATTCGTCAATTACCTATATGGGTGGCACTGATGGTATTAACTACAGTGGATGAAGAACAAGCACCAGAAGAAGCAAGGTATTTGTTAACAAGAACTGCTCAAGAAGTGCTATCACCATCAAGTCGCGCCATAATTGAATTAATAACGACGATTATGGTGTACAGATTTGAAAAATTAACTCAAGCGGAGGTAGAGTCTATGTTAGGAATCACGCTTAAGGAAACGCGAGTTTACCGAGAAATTAAGGAAGAAGGACGCGAGGAAGGACGTGAGGAAGGACGTGAGGAAGCAACAGCTAATCTTATTCTCCGGCAATTGACTAAGCGATTTGGGGAACTTTCTGAGGAAATACGCTCCTCAATTTCTGGTTTACCTTTGCCTGTTCTGGAAGATTTGAGTGAAGCACTGTTAGATTTTACTAGTTTGGCTGATTTACAGGTTTGGCTAGAAGCGCGATGAAGGTTTAGACTATCTCATATAGAATTTTTCAGGACGATGGATATTCAAGAAGTTCTATGCGATCGCCGAATTATTTCCTCTGAGCTAGATATTATAAGTAGTACTTCTGTGTTTGTTGGAACGCGAGTTCCATTGCAGACTTTTTTAGATAAGCAACTTTGGAATTTAGTAAATAAACTTTTGTTTGATGTGTTTATTACGTCAGATAATAAATTAGCATAACAGCCAAAATTTCGAGTTAAGCTGTTACGTATACAACTTGCATTATCAGGGCAGGCAAGATGCGCAGCCCGCAATCATATTGAAAAAATATTAGTGCAAATTAAAGGTGCAATAGCTTATTACACTTAAAACATTAAAGAATGTCTGCAAGAGATATTTTCCATCAATTAGTTAGATTGGCTTTGCAAAAAGATGGCTGGACAATTACACATGATCCACTGTCTATTGACTTAGCAGATGGACAATTACAAATTGATCTCGGTGCAGAACGGTTAATTGCTGCCCAAAAGCAAGATGAACGAATTGCTGTAGAAATCAAGAGTTTTGTTGCTCCTTCTGCGATTTCTGAGTTTCATACAGCTTTAGGACAATGTTTAAACTATCGAGTAGCGCTCAAACTAAAAGAACCAGAGCGAGTTCTCTATTTAGCAGTTCCGCTAGCAACTTATGAAGATTTTTTCTCACGGCAATTGCCACAACTGAGTATTCACGAGTATCAATTGAAACTACTAGTATTTGACCCTGAGAATGAGGTAATTGTACAATGGATAAGCTAGCTGAGTATCGGCAAATCATCCAGCGAGTTCTGACAAGTCACGCTCAGATTAAACCTGCCTATGGTGAAATCGAACGGCAAACTATTTTTGATTTACAACAGGATCATTATCAAGTTGTGAATATGGGTTGGGAAAATCGTCGTCGGGTTTATGGCTGTTTAATTCACCTAGATATTCGAGATCATAAGATTTGGATTCAGTATGATGGGACTGAGGTTGGTGTGGCTAATGAATTAGTCGAGTATGGTATTCCTAAGCAGGATATTGTGCTGGCTTATCAGCCTCCTTATATGCGAAAGCTGACAGAATTTGCAGTGGGATAAGGCAAGCGATCGCACTCCGATTTTTGGGTATGATTTAGAGCGATCGCAAAGATCAACAGGAACATGAATTAAATTGAGTTATTTAGGAATATTCAGTTATACCTTTGCCAAAGTCACAATTTCTAACTGATCCTGATATTTACCCCGTCTTGCTTCATAACTAATAGCGCAGGGTTCACCTTCTAAAAATAGCAATTGCACTACGCCTTCATTAGCGTAGATGCGACAGTCGGCGCTGGAAGAATTGGAAAATTCTAAAGTTAAATGACCTCGCCATGCAGCCTCAGCAGGCGTTAGGTTTGCTATTATGCCACAACGTGCATACGTAGATTTTCCAATACAAATTACAGTAATATTCTCAGGAACCTCCAGTTTTTCTAGAGCAACCCCAAGTCCATAGGAATGAGCGGGTAAAATAAAGTAACTGCCATTGGCATCTGTGTGCAGTGCTGTTGGCTCCAGATTGTGGGGATTAAAGTTTTTAGGATCAACTACAGTTCCGGGAATGTGGCGAAAAATACGGAACTCAGCCGAGGAAAGGCGTATATCATAGCCATAAGAAGACAGACCGTAACTAATTACAGGCTGAACCGCTACAGACTCATCTTTTTGCACTTTTCGGATTAAGCTCGGCTCAAAGGGCGAAATTAAACCCTGTTGAGCCATTTCAGTAATCCAGATATCGTTCTTAATCACAAGTTCGCTGCTAACGTTAATTCAAACCGACTCGATATATTAGCACGAACTGAGTAGTTTGTTTAGGGTCGATAACTCCGACGGATTTCTGTAATTTGATCTGCTACATCGAGAAGAGATTTTGGCATCTCTGGCCCTGTGAGAATAATATCGACGTGGGGAGGGCGTTTTGCCAGAAACGCTAAAACTTCCGTTTCAGGAATTAGACCAAAGTTAATCGCTAAACTTAACTCATCTAAGACAACGAGAGAATACTTACTCTCACATACTACTTGCTGTGTATACTGCCACAGCTTTTGTAAGGCTTGATTTTCCGTATCATCTAAATGTGGTGTATCGATACAACGAGGCAAATCACAGCGAATCCAATCTAAATTTTGTCCTAATTGTATAGGTCGATCCTGTCCTTGACGAATACCTCCTTTGAGAAACTGCACTATTAATACTGGCGTTCCTTGTCCAGCTATTCTCAGTGCTTGAGCCATAACAGTTGTAAAAAAGTTGCGGTGGGAGCTAGTGAAAACTTGCACTAGTCCTTCAACTGGATATGGTAAGGTTAGGGTTGAATTTATACTTGGAGTTTCTAGCTGGGCAACCATAGGGTTAAGTTCAAAAATTTACAATAAATTAAAGGTTTGTGCTGGCACTACTGATTAAAAATTTGCCTGTATAATCAATTTTTTTTCACAGGTGTGGTGGATTTGGCAAATTTCATTCTTAGTCAAACACTACGTTTGCGCTGAAGTCAAGGGTTATTTTCGTTTTTCCTCTGAAAGTAGTTGTAAAAATGAAAACACATGAGTTAGAGTTCCAATTACTTAAAAAGCTGGGCATAACGGCTGAAAATCGCTAAATGTTAGATTTTCCGGTTGTTTGGGCAAAACAGACTTAGCAAGTAATGAATTTGACAGGATGAGGAGTTAATTGTTGTGAGATTGGTGATTCTGGGAGGTTCAGGATCGGGGAAAAGCACTCAAGCACAAAGGCTTTGCAGATACTTTGATATTCCTCTGATTTCTACAGGTGAGATTTTACGGGAAGCAATATCAGGCAATCAGCCCCTGCCGGAATTTCGATGGTTAGAAGCCGATCCCCGGACTTCTCTTTCGGTTTACGCTAGCCTGAGTGAACTAGGTTACCACGCACGGCCCTATATGCAAAAAGGGGAGTTAGTTCCAGATGAAATGATCATTGAATTGATCCGAATACGCCTCAGACAACCAGATATTAACTGCGATTGGGTCTTAGAAGGCTATCCCCGTACTGCCTTCCAAGCTGAAGAATTAGATTTTTTATTGGATGATTTAGGGCAAAAGCTAGATTGGGCAATTTATCTCCAAGTCCCGGAAGCAGTCATGGTTAGCCGATCCTTGGGGCGATCGCTACCAGATGACCAACCAGAAATCGTACAGCGCCGTGTAGAATTATTCTACGATCGCACTATTCCCATCCTAGAATATTACGACCGTCGTCGCTGCTTGTTGACCATCAACGGCGACCAGTCACCAGAGATGGTGATGCAAAATATTTTGACTCTGCTTTCAGTTCCTTAGATAAAGAAGCAGGGGAGACAAATCAATTCAAAATGACGCTCGCGGACTCGCTAACGCTGCGCTAACAAAATTAAAGAACTTCTGCCTCCTTTTTCCCAATGCCCAATGTCCCTCAATCAGATGATTTGCAACACTAAGGTAATCTTAAGGCAGTATTGTAAAACTTGAGGCAACTCCAATGGCTTGGCAGCGTCCTGACGGTCGTCATCCTTACGAACTACGTCCGATCAGCTTTTCCCCCAGTTTCACCCGCTTTGCCCCCGGTTCTGTTCTCGCAAGATGCGGTGATACTCAGGTACTTTGTACTGTTAGCGTTAATAAGGGGGTTCCAAAGTTTCTCGAAGGAACTGGTAAAGGCTGGTTAACTGCTGAGTACCGAATGCTACCATCTGCCACCCAAAAACGGCAAGAAAGGGAATTATTGAAATTATCTGGACGAACGCAAGAAATTCAACGTTTAATTGGACGTAGCTTACGCGCAGCAGTGGATTTTGAGGCACTGGGAGAACGCACGCTAACTGTGGATGCTGATGTGTTGCAAGCAGACGCTGGAACTCGGACAACAGCTATTACAGGCTCGTTTGTGGCGTTGGCTCATGCGATTTCTAAATTGTTGCAGGAGGGCGTGTTAGAGCGATCGCCTCTGTGTGGACAGGTAGCAGCAGTTTCCGTAGGATTACTGGAGGGAGAGCCATTTTTGGATATGAATTATATCGAAGATGTGGCTGCAACCGTAGATTTTAATATAGTGATGAATCAACATTTGGGAATCATTGAAGTCCAGGGAACAGGCGAAGAAGGCAGCTTTAGCCGCACTCAGTTGGATCAGCTGCTAGATGTCGCCCAAAAAGGAATTCAGGAATTGTTAATTGCCCAACGTGAAGCGATCGCTGACTGGGAAGCACTCTTTGTGATTAATTAGTTTTATTAATTTTTAATAAGAATTAATAAATGTATCCTCTGTGGCGTTAATCAACAAAGTATCAAGTAACTGGGTGTAAATAAAAATAATCATGAGAGTAGTTAGTAGTTAGTACGACTGACTACTGACAATTTACTGTTGAAGGTGATAAGGAGCGTCTACGTTTTTATAGCCTACCTAATCCACGATGTTAAATGTTTCAAAAGTTAAAAAGGAGGATTGTAATAAGTTCGGTATTGTATTGCCAGAAGCCAGCAATATAATGATGAAGCCATGAACAAAACCGTTGAAGTTCTACCAGATCAGGCAGCGCTGGTTGCACGAGCGCTAGAATTAATTCTGTCCAAGTTAGAAACTGCTATTGAACAGCAGGGGCGGTTTACCATCGCCTTATCTGGCGGCAGTACACCTAAACCGTTATACGAAGCGATTGCAAATCAAAAACTGCCTTGGGATAAAATTCATATATTCTGGGGGGATGAGCGTTACGTAGCACCAGATCACCCCGATAGCAATGAACTGATGACGCGTCGTGCATGGCTAGATCATGTTGACATCCCAGCAGCTAACATTCACCCCGTACCAACCTTGGAAGCCAGTCCAGAACTGGCTGCTGCTAAGTATGAACAACAGCTTAAAGAATTTTTCAATTCTTCTGGGGTCGAGTTTCCCGCGTTGGATGTAGTATTACTAGGAATGGGTGATGATGCACATACCGCATCTTTGTTTCCCCACACAGAGGCTCTCAAAGTACGCGATCGCCTAGTTACCGTGGGTAACAAAGACGGAAATCCCCGGATAAGTTTCACATACCCCTTCATCAACGCCGCGAGCAGCGTGATTTTTCTGGTTGCTGGTGCTAATAAACGACCAGCTTTGGCGCAAGTCTTTGCACCTGTAGCCGATGACTTCACTTATCCATCCCGCTTAATTCAGCCCCAAGGAGAACTTTGGTGGCTGCTAGATGCGGCAGCAGGTTTGGAACTCCAACATTAAACTTGGGCATTGGGCATTGGGCATTGGGAAAAGACAAGGAAGACAAGGAAGAAACTTGTTCAATAATTCTCCCTTGTCCCCCTGCCCCCTGCCC